>DATHOI010000348.1:0-3667 GCA_035485095.1 Polyangiaceae bacterium
TCAGCGTGCTCAACACGCCTGGCGGGCCAGGCCTCATGAACGACTACCTCGGACCCGAGGCGGACGGGGGTGACGGCACCGGGTCACTGACCACCATTGGTGGGCAGTATGATCTGAGTCTCGGTCGACTCGTGAGCTACCCGGTGCCATTCAGCGTCACCGGCCCAGACGTGGTGCTCAGCGTTTTCGGCATGGGCGTGAAGGTGCAAAGCGCCCTCGCTCGCTTCGACAATGTGACCAAGATCAAGTACGGCGGGGAAGCCTCGTACAGCTTGTTGTCGTGGCTGGCCGTCTCGATGCGTTACGACAAGGTTTCGCCCGAGCGGACCATGGGACCGTTGCCCCCCGGAACCGTGGGCACGAGCGACGACCCTCGCTATTCATTTTCCGTGCTCGCACCGCGCCTGATCTTCCGCTCGGATTGGGCGTCGACCGATCAAATCGTGCTCCAGTACTCTCACTGGTTCGACGGTGACCTGACGACGGTGCGCACGGGCGCGCCGCCGCAAGAGGACTATCATGTGATTCCGGATAAGGATGTGTTCTCCCTCTCCGCCAGCATGTGGTGGTGAGAGATCATGTTGGCGTGGGGCTAAAGCCCGGGGCGCGCCGGCCGATTTCGGGTTTGGGCTTCGTTTTCGCTGTGCTCCGGTGCTCGCGAAAGCCTCGCCGAAAACCGAACTTGGCGGGCGGGTGCGGTCAGTCGTGGGGGGTGTAAGTGAACCAGTCGAAGTCGGCTGTGGCGGCTTTAGCGTACAGGCCGATGAACACGCCGGTGAAACCGCCCACGACTTCGGTCGCGAGTGCGCGGGTCGGTAGAGTACCGAGTGAGTGGCGCGCACCGCCGGGGATCGACCAGAAAAACTCGTAGCTGTCTCGCTGCGCCTCGATCGAGAGGACGAGCGGTCCCTCGGGTAGCGGAGCTTCGGCGACGAGCTCCGAGCTGCCCAAGCGTCTGGCGCGCAGACGCACGGAGCGACCAGCGCTCGAATGAGCGACCAGCAGATCATAGTGGTTGGCTTCGTTGGCGCGCAGGCACAGGCCGGCTTCGCCGTCCGAGTTGGTGGCGTGGTCTTCGAGCAAGGTCGACGCCGCGCATTGAAAGTGTTGCTGACGGCGACCGACGAAGGCAGGTGATGCTACGTCGTCGAGCGATGCTTGGTTGCCGTTGAGCCGCAGCCAGCCGGGCCGAGCGCTGAGCGACCAATCCGCGTCACTCGGGTTGCGCAGGAAATTCCAGCAAAAATCCAGCGTTTTTGCGTCGAAATCATCGCGGGCCGGGGTGAGCGGTTGCGCGAGAGCGGGCGGCAGCCCGGCGCTCGACATCTCGAGCTCGATGCCTGCGCCACCATTGACGACCGGCCAGCCTGCGCTGTCCCACACCACGGGCGACAGAAACGTTTCCCGACCCAAGTGGTGGTGTTGCCCAGCAGCCGGGCGGATACCGAGCAGGGCGATCCAAAACGTGCCGTTCTCCGCCTGAACGAGATCGGCGTGGCCAGTGGCTTGAATCGGATGCGCGACGCGGGCGCTGTGAGTCAAAATGGGATTGTGTGGACAGGGCTCGAATGGCCCCCACGGTGAATCCGAACGGGCCACGGTCAGTGAATGCCCGTAGCTCGTGCCGCCTTCCGAGATCAGCAAATAGTAGCGCCCGGCGACCTTGTATAGGTGTGGACCCTCCGGCCAGATGCCGCCTGTTCCAGCCCAAATTTGCCGTGGATCAGCGCTGAGCGCTGCGCGAGTCAGATCGAGCTCGGTCTGAAAAATGCCGCCGCGTTCTCCGCCCCCGTGGCGCGTGAAGTAGACCTTGCCGTCGTCGTCGAAGAACAGAGAAGGGTCGATGCCCCAGGTCTCGTCCTTCAGCCAAACTGGCTCGGACCAAGGCCCCGCTGCGTCTCGAGCAGTGACGTAGAAGTTTCCGCCACCCGAGACATTGGTCGTCACCAGGTAGAAGACTCCAGCGTGGTGTCGGAGCGTCGGAGCGTAGATGCCCTGTGAGCTCTTGGCTCCGGTCAACGGCAGCTGACTCGGCCGCGTGAGGCAGTGGCCGATTTGTCGCCAATGCACTAAATCCCGACTTTGAAAAATCGGCACGCCCGGAAAATATTCGAACGAGCTCGTGACGAGATAGAAATCTGCCCCCACTCGGCACAGGCTCGGGTCCGGGTGGAAGCCGGAAATGACCGGATTTCGATAGGCAGTGAGGTCGGACATGGCGGCTCTAGCGCTCTTGGCGATGACCTGGCGCGGTCGTGCTCTCTCGGACGATGAGGGGCATCTCGAATTCGCTCGGCCCAAGCTCGCTCGTCAGGTCGTCGAGCACGTGACGTAGTACCGATTTGCAGGCCGCAGCGCCGAGCTCGCGCATCATTTGACGCGCAGTGGTCAGCCCCGGCCAATGCAGCGCCGCCTCCGGCACGTCGTCGAAACCCACCACGGACACTTGGCTCGGGACGTCCACACCGCGCGCCTGAACCTCGCGTAGAAAACCGAGCGCCAGTGAATCATTGCCGAAGACGAGCGCGGTCGGGGCGCGGATTTTCGCGCGCTTCAACCACTGTGTGGCGAAGGCCTTGCCGTCCTCCGCGTCGTAGTGGGGAGCGAAGACAACGTTGTCCTGATGTAGTTGCAGGCGCGCGAGCTTGAGCCCCTCGCGCAAACCCTGCAAGCGTTCTTGGCTATCGCGCGAAGAGGGCGGGCCGCCGACGAAGCCGAAGCGGCGATGCCCCAGCGCGAGCAGGTGCTCGGCGACTTTGCGTCCGGCGCTGCGGTTGTGACTGCGGAGGACCTGACCAAAGCCGAAGTCCTCATCTGGACCGATCAGGGCGACTGGCAAGCGAGCGCGCTTTGCGTTCAGAATCAGCGAGCGCTCCTGGGCTCCGGGGCGCACGAAGATCAGGCCGTCAACGCGCCGATCGATGATCCACGACGTGACCATGCTCGAGTCATAGGCGCCGTCTAGATCGAGGCTGCCGAGTTGGACCGACAAGTGATGCGCGCGCAACTCCGATTCGATGCCGGCCAAGAGCTTGGGGAACCAGGCGCCCTGGCTGTTCTCCACGACCACGCCGATGCTGCCCGAACGCCCCAGCTTGAAGTTGCGCGCCGTCGACCACGGCCGATAGCCGAGCTTCTTGATCACGCGGTCGATATGCGCCTTCAGCTCGGGGCTGACGTAACCACCGTTGAGCGCGCGTGACACGGTGCTGGCTGCAACACCCGCTGTTTTGGCGACTGCCAGAATATTCGGCGGCTTGCGCATTTTTCGGTTCTAGTTCGAGCGGTAGCCGCGTTCGATTTGAGCGTCAAACTCGGAGTGCACGCGCTAGCCCGAAAAATAGCCTATAGAAACGATTCCAGCAGCACTCGGACTCACTCACTTCGAGTCGCCGGCTGTGCGGGCTTTCGCTGCAACAGCAACACGCTATAGCGACCCGCGTGGAGCAGCTCCGCGTCCGGAGAGAATACGGACTCGGGCGCTCGAAACATGGCCACCGTCTCGTCCAAGCCTTCTTTCGAGCGCCACGGGTCGAAGATGTAGGCGATTCGAGATTCTGCAGCGACGCGCGCACGGTACGGCGGGTAACGATCGAGTTGCGGGTGTCGGGGGATGATGATCGCGCGCTCGTCGAACAGGAGCGTGAGGCGGTAGGCTACCCAGTAG
>DATHOI010000349.1:0-3356 GCA_035485095.1 Polyangiaceae bacterium
ACCGTCGTTAGCAGGCCGATTAGCCCGAGGTGCGTGGGCAGCCACAGTAGGCGCGAGTGCGCTGGCGCGAAGACACCTGGCCGGAGGAGGGGTCTGATTTCACGAGCATACGCGGCGATCGAGTGGTGAGGCACTATTGTCAGTGTACTCATTTCCGTTGCTGCCCGCCGTCACGACAGCGTCATGGTTCATCACGGTTCACGTTCGTCTCACGCTCGTCATGCTCGAATCGGGCGCGCGTCCGAGCAGACGCCGAGCCAGGATTTCGTCGACGGAGAGCAGACCGGGACCAATGATGAGCAGCATCACGAGTACGCATAGGTACGTGAATTCGTCCGCACCCACCAGATCGAACAGCCCATGAATGTCGCTCAGCTTCGCGGTGAGGATCGCGACGACCATGCTCACGATCAGCGGCAATGTCGCCAGACGTGTGCACAGTCCAATCACCAGCAGCGAGCCGCAAATCAGCTCGCTATAGCCAACGACGACCGCGTTCAGCCCGGGCGCGGGGATGCCGAGCTTGACGAAGAACGCAGTCACCTTGTCCAGGCTATGCACCTTGCCCCAGCCGGTGGACAGGAACAAAAGGCCGACCGCAAGGCGCCCAAGCAGCGGCGCGAGCCAGCGCACGCGGTCAATTGGCTGGAGCGCGAGCGTGCGGTACTTCGCGAGGGCTTCGTTGGGCATGGTGGTGTGAGTCTCGCACCATGCGGCAGGCTTGGTCCACTCGCTCGTCTTGCGCCAGCTGTGTGTCTAGCCGCGCTTTGCGCTGCCGGTTGCGCCGAGCACGCTGCTTCGACGAGCGCGGCGAACGCGCCGCGGGCAGTGTTGCCGAGTGCCGTCACGACCACCAATACAGCCGCGTGGCAATATGAGGTGGCTCTGCGCGGACGTGAGCTCGCGGTCGAGGCCAGCTTCGACGCGACGAACGAGGAGTCGTTCGAGCTCGATCCGCAGACAGCGCAATTCGCGGTGCACGTCGAAAGCGCGCCAGCCGGGACCTTGAACTACGTTCCCGCCGCGTCGCAGGGCGACGCTTGGCGGGTGGCGTGTCATGCCGGTTGTCGCGTGCGCTATCGATTTGCGCTCGGCGCCGCGGCTGACGCGCTGAACGATATCGACACCGCGATTGCGTCGGGGGACGCATTGCTGGCCCCGCCATCGACTTGGCTGCTGCATCCGGCTACGGCGCGGCTGGGAGCGCAGCTCGAATTTCACGTGATCTTGGAGCCTGGCGCGCGTTTCGAGAGTGGCTTTCAGCGCTCAGCAAGCGGACTGCCCGAGAGTTACGTGCTGCCGGCCGATGCGCTGGACAACTCGAGCTTCACCGCGTTCGGCCAGCTGCAAGTGGCGGAAGTGCCCGCGGGCGACACCACGGTTCGGCTCGCTGTCGCGCCTCAGAATCTCGGTCTCTCGTTGGCGGAGGCGGTCGCTTGGGTGTCCGCGTCAGCTGGCGCGGTGGCGCATTACTACCAAGGTCACCTCCCGGCGCGGCACGCGCTAGTCGTGCTCATGAAGGGCTCGGGCACGTCGACGCGCGGCGAGACGCTCGGCGGCGGTGGTCCCGCGGTGCTCGTGCGGGCGTCCGACTTGGTGAACCCGGCAACGACGCGTGACGACTGGGTCGTCACTCATGAGCTCCTGCACGTCAATTTTCCGGATCTCGGTCGCCAGCATGCGTGGCTCAGTGAGGGGCTAGCGACCTACGTAGAACCGGTCGCCCGCGCGCGCGTCGGTCTGGTGAACGACGCGAAATTCTGGGGTGACTTAGTGGAGGGTCTGCCCCAAGGGTTGCCCGAGGCCGGCGACGAGGGGCTCGAAAACACGCACACGTGGGGCCGCACGTATTGGGGCGGCGCGCTGTACTGCCTGATGGTGGACGTGACGCTGCGCGAGCGTACGAACAACGCGCACTCGCTGGACGACGTCTTGCGTGGCATTGCAAAGACGGGCGATGTCGACGACGTGTCATGGGACATTCAGCAATTTCTCGACGCGGGGCAGAAGGCGACGGGTACCGACGTCCTGCGCGAGTTGTACGCGGCGCTCGCGGAGAAACCGGGAACAGTCAATCTTTCTGACCTGTTCGCGCGGCTTGGCGTCCACATGCGAGGAGACGGGGTCAGCTTCGACGACAGCGCGCCACTCGCGAGAATTCGCCGTTCCATCACGGCCCATTGACCTAATTTCATTGTCTAAGTGCATCGCGCGTAACCGTTTCTGCTGGCGGAAGTACGTCCCACGATCATGAATTTGCGGCGCAATCGGTTGACCGGGCCTGCGTGTAGCGCGACTCTTCGTGCCGCTCGCAGAACCAAGGCCGTGAAACGCCGCGGACTACGAGTCCTCGTGCGCCCCATGGCGCACGCGGGTTCGCTAACTTCACGAGGGTAATAGCAATGAATCTCACCAACACTCTGATGGCGGCTGCGGTTACTGGAATCATGGCGGGCGCAACGGCCTGTGGCGGCTCGACGCCTCCTGCGGCGGCTCCCGATGCAACGGCGACTCCGGCCGCTCCGGCTGCGGACGCGGCTGCCACGCCGGCTCCGGCGGCGGACGCTGCTGACGCCGCGGGCGCCAAGCACGACTGCAAGGGCAAGAACGATTGCAAAGGCAAGGGCGGCTGCAAGACGGACAAGAACGCTTGCAAAGGTCAGAACGATTGCAAGGGCAAGGGCGGCTGCAAAGGCTGATCTTGTGATCGCTCCGCGCTACGTCGGCGCTTCGAGGCTGGCGTAGCGCGTGTGCGCTCTTTACCATGACCAACCGCTTCGAGATCCCCAATCTGGGTATCGGTCTCGGGCTTCGGACGGTGCACTACTCGAGCATCATCCAAGAGCAGCCCGCGGTGGATTGGTTCGAGATCTTGAGTGAGAATTATCTGCGGACCGAAGGGCGCCCGCTCGATTTTTTGGACGCGATCGCGGAAAACTACCCGATCGTCATGCACGGTGTGTCGCTCTCGATTGGTTCCACCGATCCGTTGGACCGCCAATACCTGAGCGAGCTGCGGGCGCTGCGTGACCGCGTGAAGGCGCGCTGGGTTTCCGACCATTTGTGCTGGACCGGAGTGGCCGGGAAAAACACGCACGATCTACTGCCCATGCCTTACACGGAAGAGGCGTTGGCCCACGTGGTGGAACGCACGCGGGCCGTGCAGGATTTTTTGGGCGCGCCGTTGGCTCTCGAAAATCCCTCGAGCTACGCCGAATTTGCCGGTGACAGCATGCGCGAGTGGGAGTTTCTCGGGCGGCTCGCCGAAGAAGCCGACTGCGCGCTCTTGCTGGACGTGAACAACGTGTACGTGTCGAGCAAAAATCACGGCTTTGATCCGCTCGAGTACCTGAACG
>DATHOI010000350.1:0-5258 GCA_035485095.1 Polyangiaceae bacterium
CTGCTCGGTCGTCGCCGCCAAACGCGCGCCCAGAGTCCCGAAGTAGATGACCCGAAAGGTCCTCTTGAGCGTCGTGCTCTTGAAGTCGTCCATGCGCGTGGCGTTTTCGATCGCCACGTGACTGCCGATTGCGATTGGCGCACTCGGGACTGCCGCCCAAACTTCCCCGGTCGAGGTTCGCAGCCTCAGGTAGGTGTACTTGCTAACCGGTAGCGTCTCGAGAACGTCACCGCTCAGCGCGGCGTCGTCATTGGCGGGCGGAGTGTTGGCGGGTTCTGTCGGTGACGCTGCGGCGAGCTGCGGCGCTTCGGGGGGCAAATCAGCGCCACGACTGGTGTGCGAAGTGGCGAGCGCGAACGCGACGGCCGCCGCGACGGCGCCGCCCAGTACGAGCGTCATTTTGAGGTCGGCGTGCTTGCCCATCAATGCGGAAATTCGAGTCATGGTCGAGTGGGGAGTGAGGTGGGGGCTGTGCCCGTGAGCGCCTTGTATGAATCGTACACCAGCTCTCGGGTGTACACGGGGTTGTGCACGCCGTCGGCCGAGCCTCGCGCCAAGAGGAGATAATTGTAAAGGGCGCCCGCGGTGTCCGCGGGCAGGGCCGGGCCCCCAGGGCGAGGCTGATCGAGGCTAAACGTCAGGTCCAGCAAATCCGTGGCCGATAGTGCGGCGTACGGCGCGACGGTGCCGCGCGTCAGATAACCCGCTGTATTCAACGCCACCCTGAGCTCTTGCAGGTTGGCTCGCATCGCGCTCTGTCCGCCGATCACGTCGAAGCTCGTCGTTTCCACGTGGCAACCCTTTTGCTGACAGGTCGCGAGCTGCGGGTTGAAGGAGTGATTACCGATGCCTTGATTCGCGGTCACCGCGGGCATGTGGCAATCCACGCAGCCATTGGTGAACGCTTGGTGCGATGAATTGCTGTATTTCAAGCCCGCGAAGGCGTAGCCGCCCTTGCCCGAATAGACATCTGCTTGCGGCCCTTCATGCGGGCCCCAGTTGACGCTGGTCAGGCTGTTCGTCGCCAAAATGTAGTTCGTTACGTCTTTACGTGAGCGGTGGCAGGAGATGCACACGTTACCGAGATTGAAGGTGCCAGCCGGTGTCCCGTCCGACGTTCCAAGGGCGGAACCTTTCTCGAGCAGCATTTGGTCGGCAGGCCCCGTCGCCACGCGCAAGGGAAAGGAGCCCTTGGCGTAGGTGGCACCGGTGAGGTGCGGGTCGTTGGCGGCGCTCGTGTCGTGGCACGTGGTGCAGTCGACCGCCGCGACCGTGGCGTTGCCGGCGTATGTTGCCTCCGTGAGGGTTTGCGTCGTGCTCGCGATGTAACCCAATTTGCCGTCGATCACGTTCGCCGGCCCAGTGGTGCCGACGAAAGCCACGTTGCCCGCAACCCGTTGTGCGACTGCGTCGATCGCGTGGCAGTTGCCACAACTGGCCGGTGCGGTCCATTCGGTTGCATTAGGGCCCTCGAGATTGGCGATGTACGCGGCAAAGTGCGCGCTCGTCTGCGCTTGCGCGACGATGCCCGCGAAGCCGTGACAGGGCGAGAGGCAGCTCACGTTGATCAAGCCGGTGTCCCCCGTCGCCCCAGCCGCGCCCATCGAAAGGTCGATGCCGGATAGCCCCGGTGGTCCGGCCTCGCCCGGCGTGCCATTCGCGCCTTGGCTGCCGGTGGCGCCAGTCATGCCGTCTTTGCCGTCGCGACCACTGCAACTCGCAATGGCGAAGCCGAGCGCTGCGATAGCGAGCACTGCGTGATACACGTTTTTCGCAATCATAAAAAAGCCCTCCGGCGCCAATCGGCCTGCTCATGCACTCATGCGCTGCAAAAAGCGGCACGCGCGCTGAGACGATGGCACACTACGCTTCAAACGCTCGTCCCGGCGTAAAATAAGATATTTGAAAATAACGAGCTGTCGATTGTTCGGTGGCAGGCTTATTGATTTTCAATCGCTCTTCGGAGCCGCGTCGCGAACTGCCTCGGATGACTGAAGGGGTGCGACGGAATGTCCCGTGACCGGCTCTGGCGCCATGATCGTAGTTGGGCGTGCACTGCGTCGCGCATCGAGCACGACAGCGAGCACATAACAGGCGAAGGCGCTGATGCCGAATGCGTGCCCGATGCTCATCGCCGTGATCACCGGAATCGCTCGCGCGTCGAGGATGGAATAAGACATCAGCCCCAGGCCGAGCAGCGCGAAAATGCAGGCCGCGCGCGTGAGCTTGAGCACGGAAGCATCGAGCAAACGCTGAACGAGCTTCATGGCGCGACCGCCGCCAGCTTGGTGAACGGGTGCGCAAAACCGTGGCAGCCGGCGCTCGCGCAGCTCACGCGGTTCGAATCGAGCTCCGCGCGCAGCGCCTCGTGGTCGGGAATGCGGCGCCAGTCGCGCGCCGTCGTCGTGTGACACTGGCGGCAGTTCAGGTTGTCGTATTGTTTGACCAAGTGGATTTTGCGCTCCGCTTCGGCGAGCGACATCTGCCAATAACCGCCAAAATAGTACAAATACACGTGTCTGAGGCCCCCGGCCTTGGTCACCGGGTAGCCGTACATGCCATAGTCCGCGTGGCATACGTAGCAAGCTTGGTCGCCGAAGAATGGGTTTCGGGAGTGACGCGCAGCAAGCGATTGTGAGAGCGGGTTCGAGCTATCCGAGTAGTGCCCTGCCATCACGTGGCACGATCCGCAAAACTCACGGTGTGTCGTGGCTTCCATGCCCGACACCGTTGAGGTCACCGCGGACAACACCGGCAGCACGCCGATCCCGAGCAGCAGCCACAGCTTCGCGCCCAAGCTCAGCGGCGGTCGACGCACGAGAAACGTGATCAGAATCGCGCTCGCCGCGGCGGCCGTGAGCAACGCTGCGCCGCCGAGCCAGGAGCTATGCACGAGTGATTGAGCCCTGACGAGTCGACGCCGTGCAGGGTGGAAGTTCAAATTTCATGTTTTCGAGCTGAGATAATCGAGTGTAAAATGGCCTGCTGGCGTCGTGTCTGATGAAACGCGGTGTTTCTGACTCGATATTCGTGCGCCACGGTACAAAGCTGGATATTGGGACTTCGCTAAAACGCCACGTTCGCAGGTTCTAGTTTTGAAGTGCATAGTGCATGCCCAGCTTTGCAGCACTCCGTTCGGCTCTCCATTCTCGCGTTGCTCGGTGTGCTCGTCGTCGCCGTTCTGTGCGCTTGTTCTGGCAAAGAGTCGCACGAAGGTGCGGGCGGCGCGCCAGGCAAAGGGGTCTACGTGCAATTGAGCTGGGGCGCGGACCGCCGCGTCAGTGGTCACCGGGTGCACGTCGTGGATCAGCACATCGCGTGCAACCAGTGTCATGAGCTCAACGCTTCGTCGGTTGGAGTCGTATCGCCGATTCGCTGTGCGAACTGCCACGCGGCACGCGCCACCATCGAGCATGCGGCGCGGCTCGCCGAGCAGCGCTTCGGTCCGGGGGTGCACGCGGACTGCGTGAACTGCCACGCGTTCACGAACCTCTCCAGCCCGGCGGACACGCTCGACGGCGGCGTTCTCGAGCCGTACGGCCCTGGCAATTGCGTCCGCTGCCACGCGCAAGCTCAGGGCCAAATTCCGGCGGTCACGGTGCACGCCAGTGTTGCGTGTCTGAACTGCCACCGGCCGCATCAAGATCAGAAGCCGGTCTCCGCGGACTGCGCGGGCTGCCACCACGACATCCAGACCGCGCACGCGGCACTTGGAAAGTCGCCGAACGGCGTGTGCACGACCTGTCATGCTCATCAGCACGCGCCCGCCTCTGCTGCGCTCGCCAGCTGCGTCGAATGCCACAGCAAAACTCAGCCGATCGTACCAGCCAGCGCGCTGTTCGCGGGGGGACACACGCAATGCGTGGGTTGTCATCAGCCGCACGCGTTCGAGTCCAGCAAGGCGGTTGATTGTCGCTCCTGCCACGCGAACGTCGTCGTGTTCGCGGCAGCTCGCGTCCCCGAGCATGCCCGCTGTACGAGCTGTCACTCCCCGCACGACGTGCGCAGTGATCCCGGCGCGGCGTGCGTCAAATGCCACTCGAACGTCCATTCCGATCACCCGGAGCGGAGCGGCCATGGAGCGTGCGTCACCTGCCATGAGCCGCACCCCGCGGTCGAGCAAGCACACGCCCAAGCCCGCGCCTGCAACGGCTGTCATCGCGTCGCCGAGTCCGATCACGATGTGCACGGCGGAGCCCCGTGCCAGAGCTGTCACGTCCCGCATCACTTCGAGATCGCGTTGGCTGAGCACGTTGCTTGTCAGAGTTGCCATCAAAAGGAGCTGACGCTGACCGCGACCCGGGTCGGTCACGCCGCCTGCGAGAGTTGCCATCAAGGGCTGCCGCACAAGCCGAGCGGAGTCGGCACCGCGTGCGTGACGTGTCACGCCGATGCCCGCCGTGATGTGCGTGTTGGTCATCAGCTCTGCACCGGTTGCCATGAGCCACACGCCGGCGGCATCGCCACCGCCTGCAAGACGTGTCACGTGCAGGAATTCGCCTCCGCGCCCGTGGGTCACCAACTGTGCACGAATTGCCACGAGCCGCACTCCGGCTCGACCGCGCGCGTGCAATGCGCGAGCTGCCACGCCGTACAAGCTGCGTCTCCGCACGGAAAGATCACGACCGGCTGCGCGACGTGTCACCGGCCGCACGGGCCGGGCGGTATCGCGAGCATGCCCGCGTGCACGAGTTGCCACGCGCTCGCGACGCTCCCCGGACTGCACGCTCAAGCGCAGCATCACGACTGCGCGCGTTGCCATGGCGGTCACGCTGACGCACCCGACGCCGCGCGCAGCGCCTGCCTCAGCTGCCATACGGATCGCAAAAAGCATTTTCCGGACGCGCCGCGCTGCGCGAACTGCCATTTGTTCGAGAGCGCCGATCGCCCTGCAAAAGGGGCTACGGAACATTGAAGGTCACGATTCCGTCCACGTGCAGGTCGGGTCGCAGGAAGGTCTTGTTGTCGGGCGCGATGTCCTCATGACAAGCACTGCACACCGGATTCAGCTGCAGGTACGGGTGAGGCGGAGGAGGCGGAAGTCCGTGGCACGTGCCGCAACTGGCTTGCGTGCCGTCGACGCGTGTCCACGCTGGCGTAGTGAGTGTGTTGTCGGACGGATTGCCATCTGGGAAAATCGCGCCGTGACAGGAGCTGCTTTGGCACGTTCCGTTGCTGTACTGCGGGCTCGCTCCGAACGCGGTCGCCGCGCCCGAGAAGATCAGTGTCGCGGGCCCGTCGGAAGTGATGTGGCCCGG
>DATHOI010000351.1:0-17728 GCA_035485095.1 Polyangiaceae bacterium
CGGGGTGATGCGCCTGAGCGAACAGAAACGCGATCTGCGCCTCCGCGAGTACCTCCGCTTGGCGGGCTCCGGGGACGTCGAGCGGAATGCCCATTGCTTCGAGCACGTCTGCGCTGCCCGCGCGGCTCGTCGCTGCGCGGTTGCCGTGCTTGGCAACGGGGACGCCCGCTGCCGCCGCGATCAGAGCCGCGCCGGTCGACAGGTTGAGGGTGCCCGCTCCGTCGCCGCCGGTGCCGCAGGTGTCGAGCAGTACGGGGTAGTCGTGTGGCACCGGGACCATCACTGCGCGCATCGCGCTTGCGGCGGCCGCGATCACGGACGGTGTTTCGTTGCCGGTTAGTCTCATCGCGATCAAGAACGCCGAGATCATCGCGGGCGTCCAAGCCCCCGCAAAGATAGCGTCGAACACGCGCCGCACGGCGCGCGGAGAAAGTCCGCTCGGGCCGGTCATTTCCGCGAATACATCGCTGAACGTAGGGATCTCGTCGCTCACAGCGAAGTCAGCCAATTCTCGACCATGCGCAAGCCGTGATCGGTCAGGATCGATTCAGGATGAAACTGCACACCCTCGACCGCAAACTCGCGGTGGCGAAGCCCCATAATCTCACCCTTCTGAGTGCGCGCAGTGACCTCGAGGGCAGGCGGAAAGCCGGCTTCTTCCACGATCAGCGAGTGATAGCGGGTGGCTTCGAACGGGGAGGGGATGCCCTGAAAGAGCGTGCGACCATCATGCAGGATGCCGGAGGTCTTGCCGTGCATCAGCTCGGGTGCGCGGACGACCTTACCGCCGAAAGCCTGCCCGATTGCTTGGTGCCCCAGACAAACGCCGAAGATCGGGATTTTGCCGGACAGCTGCTCGATGACCGCCAAAGTGACTCCCGCGTCGTCGGGGTTGCCGGGTCCGGGAGAGAGAAGAATGCCGGCGGGCTTGGCGTCGGCTATCTGGTCCACGGTGACGCGGTCGTTGAGCCGCACGTCGCACTCGCCACCCAGTGTTTCGACATACTGCACGAGGTTGTAAGTAAAGGAGTCGTAGTTATCGACGACCACGACGCGCTTTTTCACGGCCGGAAGCGTTGCATCGCGGGCTCACTTGGTCAACGTTTGCGGACCGGCCGCCGCGCCCGATCTGCGCTGCGGCGGAAAACCTTTAGCGTGGGTGGCGACGTGTTGGCTGTCTTGAGCTTCCAGCCTGATTTGAAGCTTGCCGACGCCGGTGCAGGCCGCTAGTGTGCCGGCCGGTCGCTAGCCGGGCGAGCAGTTCCTTTTCCGTAATAATCCCGGCGTAGTGACGAGCTCCGATGGAAGATAAGAAGCCTAAGATCGATCTGAAGTCGCGCCTCGGGAAGAAAACCGTTAGCTCTCCCGCAGCCGGTTCCATTCCGCCCCCCGCCGGGATTCCGAAGCCCTCGATTGGCGTACCCAATCCGAGCCGCGTTCCGGCACCCCCCTTTGCCGCTGCGCCTCAGGCAGCTGCGGCGCAGCGCGTCGACGCCTCCAATCCCTACGGGGCAATGGAGCCGCAGGCGGCGCCAATCCGCATCGAGCCTACGTCCATCAAGATTGAGATGAGCGACGAATTCGTCGCGGCTCAGAAATCTGGCCGGACGAAGGTGCTGGTCCTGTGCATCGTCACGGCGGGTCTGGGCGGCGCGCTTGGGTTTGCCGGTGGTGGTATCAGCGAGCGCAACAAGGCCGCTGAAGCTGCCGTCGAAGGCGCCGGTGAGCTGACCAAGAAGGTCGACGAAACGACGGCCAAGGCAAATGAGCTCGCGGACATCCTCAAATCGGCCAAGGAAAAGCTGACCAAGGCGACCTTTCCCGATGACGAGGTGTCGAAGCTCGGTGGTATCAATCTGCCATTTAGCGCCGCTGATCTGAGCGGCAAGGGCATTGGTCGCTTCAACGCCGCCGTCATCTCTCAGTTGATCGACTTCTCCGCGATTGTGGACAAGGTCAACGACGAGAAAGAGAAGCTTGGCAACATGCTGACCGGCAACAAGAAGGGCGTCCAAGATTTCCTGGACCAGACGACCAAGCCGCAAGTTCGTTGGTCAGTCGTCCTCGGCAACGGTCCGGCGGGCCCCTGGGCAACCATGCAGCCGGTCGCCACGCCATTCCTAGCCAAACCGGAGGGTGACAAGGCCAAATGGCCGGACGACATCCACGTGCCGGTTGGCGACAAGCAAGCTGTGCTCAAGCGTTACAGCACGGGCAACCCCATCAGCGAGGACGGCCTGTTCATCCCGGTGGATCCGGGCTCGCAGGCTGCCGTTTGCCCTTCTGACGTGCTGTTCAAGCTGCGTCGCGAGCTTGGCGATTTGGAAGAGGTGCTGCGTGGCAACCAGACCCCGGGTGAAGAGAAGACGGGTTTGCTCGAGGCAGGGCAAAACCTATCCAAGAAGCTGAAGCAGATCGGCGCCGCTACACCGTAGCTCGAACGGTCGCGTCGCATCGTAGCTTGGCCGGCAGCGTTCCTCGAACACTGCCGGCCAATTGCGTTTGTAAGCGAGCGACTCGCGAAAATTAGGCTGCGGTGATGCGCGACGAAGAGCGAGGCGCGATCGATTCGGGCGCCGTCATGCGCGTGATTTCAACCTTAGAGACACGTCGCTCGTCGGCTTCCCGGACCGTGAAATCGAGACCGAAAGCGCGCAGTGTCGCGCCCGGCTCGGGAACGCGTCCCAGCTCGGCGACGATGAACCCGGCGAGCGTGTGATAGTCGCCGTCCTCGGGCAGATCAGCGCCCAAATATCGGCTGAGATCGCCCATAGAAACGCTCGCATCGACCATCATGCGACCGTCGCCAACATCGACGATGGGTGCCTCCTCGACGTCGTGCTCGTCGCGAATGTCACCCACGATTTCCTCGAGCAGATCTTCCAGCGTGATGATGCCGCTAAAGCCGCCGAACTCATCGATCACTACGGCCATATGGTGGCGCCTAGCGCGCATGTCCTTGAGCACGCTGGTTGCTAGCTGGCTTTCGGGTACGAACACCACGGGTTGACGCAGCAAGGACTCGACCCGCACGTCGCTCGCGTTGCCTTGCGAGGCGTGACGCAGCAGATCTTTTGCGTGCAAAACGCCGACGACGTTGTCGATCGTTTCCTTGTAAATCGGGTAGCGCGAGTGCTCGCTCTCCACGATCAGACGCAGTAGGCCCTCAATCGGCGTGCTGATGTCGAAAGCGGTCACCTGCGTCCGAGGGATCATCAGCTCGCCGGCGGTCGCGTCGCCGAAGTCGAGCACATTGCGGATCATCTCGGACTGATCGTGTCCAAGCGAGCCGTTCAATTCTCCCTCGTTGACGATCAGCTCAACCTCGGTCTCCGTAACACCGGGTGCGGGTGCGGACGGGGGGCTTGCCCAACCACCGACCACTCGCCCCGCCCACGCAATCGGCGCAGCGACCGGCGCCGCCAGCCACTCGAGGGGTCGGAGCACTTGCAACAGCAGCGGCGCTGTGGTGTCTGCGCTGCGAGCCACGAGGCCGCGCGCGATTTCGCTCGGCAGCGCATAGGCAAACAGGGCAATCATGGCTGCGACGACGGGTAGCCAATTGCCGAGCCAGGCTGGTAAGGATCTACCCACCAAGAGCGCGCTGATCGCGATCCCGAGGGTCCGGATGACCAGCCAGCGGGCCTCGATGACGGGGCCGGACTCGAGGTAGCGATCGAGCGCGCGCTGCGAACCACCCTCCAGCGTGTCGCGTAAGGCTGCGCGTCGCGCGGCGGAAAGGGTAGTGATAGCCCAGCTCGCCGCCGCGGACACCGCCGCGAATGCGGCGGGTAACGAAGCGATGAGCAGGTGCAGAACGCGTAATGGTGGGGCTGGATCCAATGTCGTGCGGTGCGTGTCGCACCCGCCTCCTACTGATCACTTAGCGGAGCCCCCCGGGGGCGCGCAACCCGGCATGGCCCCGACCGACCCTGTTCAATGGCCGAAGTCAGTCCTCCGAGCCGGGTCGATCCGGCCTCACGAACGGTGTCTCAGGCGCCATCGAATAGTCCAAATAGAACCGCGATTTCCTACTCATTCCGAGGTCTACTTCGAGACCCCCACGGCGGTGGAAATTTGGCTCATGGGCCGGCTGCCGGCCGACGTGTCTGGCCGCACTCAGAAACCCCGGTCAGGAGCCCAGCTGCGGCGGCCCATGGCCGCGTTCGCCGCGATGAGGAGGAGAGCTCGTTCCGCCACGGCAGCGGCCACCGGGGCCCGAATGCGACCTTGGACCCGATGCTTTGCCAGATTGCCGCACCGGTAGGCATCACCCCGGGGGTAGGGGCTGCGCCAAGCGCTCCGGCGCCATCGGCTGCGTTGCCGCTGCGCGAAGACCTTCAAAATCTGATCGCGGGGCTCGCGCGCCGGGTCGCGTGGGGCGGCGATCGGCGAAAGGGATCAGCGCGCATCGAGCTATCCGAGGGGGCGCTCGCGGGTGCGACATTGGTCGTTCACACCGAACAGCGCGCGGTGACCGTGGAGCTCGAGTTGCCGGCCGGCGCGGGCTTCGCTGGAGACTGGCAGCAGCGGATTCTCGAGCGGCTCGAGGGGCGCGGGTTTTCAGCGCGCGTCCGGGTAGGCTGAGATCCGAACCGGGCACTCTGGCGTCAGCTAGTGGTTGATCGAAACCCGCGGGACACTCGAAATTCGCCCGACGATCGCTGCTCCCCGAGCGCGACGAGCTCGCCATTCGCGCTGAACCAGGCTTCTGAGACGCCGAGCGGGACGTCAGGGCGAGCGGAGAAGTCCCCGACCTCGAGGGCCTGCCCCAAACGCGCGCGACGCAGCCCCGACTCGCCGAGTTGGGCCGCCGGTAGCGTGCGCTGCGCAGCCTCTGCGGTCCCGATCAGGCGCGTCTCAGCGTCGGGCGGCCAGTGACACGCTTCGCTGAGCTGGAATTGCCCGCTGGCCAAACGTCGCAACGCCCCGAGATGCGCGGGCACACCCAAGGAGGCGCCGAGATCTCGCGCCAGAGCTCGCACGTAGTAGCCCTTCGAGACGCTTAGCTCGAGCGTGAGCTCGTTCGGCGTGCGTGACAGCACGCTCAGTTCTTCCACCTTGACGTCGCGCTCGGCGAGCTCTGGCGCATTGCCAGCTCGAGTGAGCGCGTATGCGCGACGGCCCATGACCTTGATAGCGCTCACCGCTGGAGGCACCTGTCGCACGCGAGCTCTTTCGCTGTCGAGGGCTGCATCTACGGCGGACTCGGTGAGGTCCTGCGGAGATATCGCCGCCTCTGCGGTCGTCGTGCCGTCGGCATCGAGCGTGTCAGTGGCTCGCCCGAAGCTGACGGTAGCGCGGTAGCGCTTGGTGTCGCGCGTCAGAAAGTTCGACAGCTTCGTGGCTTCGCCAAACAGCAGGAGCAGCACCCCCGTTGCCATCGGATCCAAGGTCCCCGCGTGCCCGACTTCACGCGTGCCGAAGATGCGTCGTGCTTGAGCGACGATGTCGTGACTGGTCGCTCCGCCGGGCTTGTCGACGACGAGCACGCCGTCGGGGCTCACCCGAACCACACGCTCCGGCGCTCGCGCAGACCGCTGTCGAGCATGGCTTGGATCGAGCTTCGCACGCGCTCGGAGAGCCGGCTTACGAGCACGTGATCATCGGCTGCCTCTGGGCCGTAGCTGTCGAAGTGAATTGGTTCGCCGAAACGCATCCGCCATTTCGTGGGCGCCGGTAGTAGTCCGAGCGGTCCCAGGAACGGGAAGGTCGGCGTAATTGGGAAATACGGCAAACCGAGCAGCTCGGTTAGCCCTTCCAAACGATAGAGGAGAGGACTCGATTCTTCGGCACCGATGATCGCGCAGGGCACGATTGGCGCGCGCATCCGCAAACAAAGACGAATGTAACCTCCGCGGCCGAAGCGTTGCAGGTGGTAGCGCTCACGGAAGAGCTTTTTGATACCGTGCACGCCTTCCGGAAAGACAGCGACGAGACTCTCCTTTTCCAGTAGGCGTTCCGCATTTTCAGGACATGCGCGAACGGCGCCGACCCGATTCATGAACACGCCCGCGAATGGCAGATAATAAACGAAGTCTTCTGCTAGCCAGCGCAGATCTCGCTTCCGTGAGTGCTCGACGTGCATCGCCATGCGCAGCATCGGCCCGTCGAGGGGCAGAGCGCCCGAGTGATTCGCAACGACGATGCAACGCCCTTCGGCGGGTACGTTGTCGACGCCCTCGACGGAGGTCCGAAAGTAGTTCTTGTAGAGGAACTCCACGGCAGGCCGAACGCGCCGCTCGAAGTCTGGGTCCAAGCCGAAGTCATCGAAATCCTCCGACCGATTGCGGAGTGCGTTGCGCCCCCACTTGCGCGAAATGAAGTCGTCCACCGGTAGTTGCGCCGGTTCGACGGGCACTGGCGGCGCCGAGGGCGCCCGAACCAGCGTCCCTCGCTGTTGTTCGGAGGCTGGCGCATCGGTAGCCTCTGGGTTGTCGTCGCGATCCGATTCGTCGAAGTCACGTCGTCGAATCAGGCTATCGAGGCGAGCTTCGAGCGCTCGAATCTGCGCTTCGACGTCCCCGGTGCTGCGCTCGTCGGCGGCGGGCCGTACGCTCTCGAACGCTTCGCCGTATTGCGTGGTCGGAGGCACGACGCGCGAGCCGATGCCAAGCTCGAACGCTTCTTCCGAGTCGACATCCGTGCCGAACCCGGAGTCTTCTACCAGGCGTTCCTCGATGACCGCCGGCGGCGGTGCAGCTTGCTCCGGAGCTTTGAGGCCGCGTCGCGCTTCTACTCGTGAGGCCGCGGGTTCGCGCTTGCGACCGGTGCGCGCTTTGTGTTTTTTTGCCTTGCCGTCGTCACTGCGTGCTGCGCGTCGCGCGGCTTCACGCGGTGCGGCTTTCGCGACGCGGGGCCGAGCGGCGTCTTTGGTTGCGCTCGAGTCGCGCTGGGTGCGCTTGTTCTTGCGTTTCACGCGGGCGTCTCCGAAAGCAGTTTCACGTCGCGAAGGTGCTGGGCGTTAGCATAGTCGATCAGCGCCTCCCGACTGGTGTAAAGCGGGTCGAAACCGAGCTCCCTCTTGGCCAAAGCGCCATCTGCGACGCAGATATATTGTAAGTAGTCGAAGAATGCCGGCGGTGCTTCGGCGAGCTGACTCAACCACAGGGCCGCAGTGACGCCAGACGCGAATGCACGCGGCAGGGGCAACGCGCTGCGGCCCGCGAGTTTGATCACCGTGCGCAGAGGCAAGACCCCGTCACCGACGATATTGAATACACCCGGCGCGTCGTACAGTGCGGCCAAGCGAAGTGCGCGCACCGCGTCTGCTTCGTGCACGAACTGCCAGAGCGGATCGAAGCCGAGCACGGTCGGGGCGAGGCGATGACTCAGGTAGCGCGTCACGAAGTTGTCTACCGTTGGTCCGATCAACGGGGCAAGCCGGAGCACGGTGGCGATCCGCCCTTGGCCAGGCTTCCCGAAACGCAATACCTCTGTCTCTGCCTCGATCTTGTCGGCGAAAAAAGATTCCGTACGGCGCGCGCGGAGCGGGTGTTTTTCGGACAGATAGTTCGGGTTCGTGGCGTGTGCGCCGTACAACAAAGTTTGGCTACGCATCACGATTTTGTGCACTTTCGTGCGTCGACACGCATTGATGACGTGCATGGTTCCGACGCTCTCGAGCTCGTGCGCAAACGCTGCCGAGTGCGTCGGCGAATCCAAGAAGGCGAGGTGAATCACTATGTCCACGGCCTCCGCGGACAAGATTTCAGCCAAGCGTTCTTCCGCCAACGCTTCGGTCAAGCTGACGTTGTAGAAGCGGGACTTCGCGCCTGCAGTGGACGGTGCTTCGGTGTCTAGACACACGATGCTGCGCACGTTGGGATCTTCCTCGAGCAACCCGATGAGGTTCGTACCCAAGAACTGCGCAGCACCCGTGACGGCGACGACGCGTCGCCGTGACGACACGTCGAGCGAGCCGCGGTCCGCGCGCGTCAGTGAGTGCGGAGATGTAAGCTCGTTACTCACCCTCCGCTCCTTCCAAAATCTGATCTCCTGCTCATTGCTTGCTCAGCAAAGTAGTCGAAAACGTCGTGATTCCTAGTGTGCATTGCAAGTAAACGTGCGGAAATGTGGAACCCACGGAAAGGGCGGAGCGTGATCGAAGCCTGGCGGCGGGCTAGGAGCCTCAGTGCCGCAGCGGGGAAATTGCAAGGAGTTTCCTGTTCAGGCTCGGCCTTGTGAATTACACTTTAAGGTGATGCCCCATGCCTCCGTCGCCGCTGGCTCGATGCTCGGGCCGTACGTGCTCGGCGATCGGCTAGGGCTCGGTGGGATGGCAGAGGTTTACGTGGCGCATCGCGCGGGCCCGCGGGGGTTCGCCAAGCGCTTCGCCGTCAAACGCATCTTGCCGGAGCTCGCGCAGGACGCTCGATTCGTGGCCATGTTCTGCGACGAAGCCAGAATTTGCGCCGCACTCTGTCACCCGAACATCGTGCAAGTCGTGGATTTCGGTGAGAGCCAGGGCGAGCTGTTCATGGCCATGGAGTTCGTGGACGGGGTCTCACTGGCGCGCTTGCTGCGCTCGGTGTCCGCTCGCCGCGAGCGCTTTCCGCGTGGTACGGCGCTGCACATCGCGCATGAGGTGTTGCGCGGCCTCGGCTTCGCGCATGAAGCCGTCGATGAGCACGGTCGGCCGCTCGGTATCGTGCACCGCGACGTGTCGCCGGGTAACGTTCTCCTTGGTCGTGCCGGTGAGATCAAGCTCGGGGATTTCGGCATCGTCCGCAGTGAGTTCGTGGATCGGCGCACGTATCCCGGGGAGCTAAAAGGCAAGGTTGGCTACATGTCACCCGAGCAGGTGATGGGCACGGAGGTCGATCCGCGCAGTGACCTGTTCACCGTCGGTATCATCCTGGCGGAGATGCTGCTCGCTCGACCTTTGTTCTCGGGTCAAAATGAATTCGAGATTCTGACCAACATCTACGAGGCGAATCTGAGTGTGCTCGATCGCCACGCAACGGACTTGCCGGCATCGCTCTTGAGCACGTTGCGCAAAGCTCTATCGCGAGATTCGAGCAAACGCTTTCAGAGCGCCGCGGAGTTCGCGGCAGCGTTGCGGGACGTGGCGCGCGAGCTCGACGTCACGCTCGGGGACTCTGAAATCGTCCCGTGGCTGTCGACATTGGGCATTTTGCCGTCGCGCAGCGGTACGCACGAACGCTTGCTGCAGGCGCAAGCCGAGCACGCCTCTCGCGCAGCCACTACCTCGCTACGTGGTGCCGAATCGTCTTCGGCATCGCCATCGCCCGCCGAATCCGGCGAACTTCCAGTGCAGCGCCCGCCCGAGGCCCAGCGCGCGCCGCGCTTCGGTGAGCCCTTGACCCGCATGGCGTCGTGGAAGAGTGCGCTCGACCGGATGACGCTCCCGGCCGTACTGCACGCGGTGGCAGCGCGCGAGGAGACGGGGGTGTTGGTCGCGTGCCACGAGCGCCGCGAAAAGCATTTCTATTTCGCGAATGGCGAGCTGCGCGCGGCGCGCTCGACCGAACACAGTGAGTTCCTGGGCGCACGGCTGATGCGCGCGGGTCGGCTCAGCGAGCGCGATCTCTCGGACGCTTTGGCGACGTGCAAAGCATCTGGTCGCTCGTTGGGTGAGGAGTTGGTCGCGCGCGGTATCGTCCGGTCTTCGTCGCTCGTGCGTGAGCTCATCGAACAGGTCGAAGCGCGGTTCGTCGAGCTATTTGCCTGGAATGACGGCACGCTCTGGTTCGTGCCGGGTGTTCGCGAACCGCAGCTCGAGGTGAAGGCCCCGGCGCTCTTGCCTACGCTGGTCACGCACGCGATTCGTGAGGCCTATACGGATGACGAGCTCGCATTGTGGTTTGCGCGGGCAGGCAAGCTACCGGTAGCGCGCGGCGTCGCTCGTCGTGTCGACCCGACGAAGCTCGGTCTAGCGCTCGCCGAGCGCCGAGCGCTGGAACGCGCCACCAAGGCTTCATCGATAGAGCATCTGGTAGCAGAGCTGTCGGCAGAGCGTGTAGCGACACCACGCGAGACGCTGTTCGGCCTGTTCGTCGGTGTCAGCATCGGGATCATCTCAGTGCCCGGCTGGCGCTGAGGACGGCGTAGACTCGACCGAGCGGCGAGTCGTTCAGCGCCGCGTGGTCGGCGGTCCGGCGGGGGCCGACGAGCGAGCCCCCGCAGAGCTGGATGGCGCATTCAACGTGCGCACCGAATTTGGCGGAGCCGACTCCGGCCCGTTGTCCTCCAGGAGATCGATAATCGTCTTCAGCTCGACTGGTTTGAACAGCGTCGGGCAAGCCGAAGTCCTGAGGTACTCGGCCTCGGTGCGGCCGAGCGCGCCTCCGGTCACGAATACGAAGCGCTCCGCCAGATCCGGTCGGCGCGAGGCAATCCGTGCGTGCAAGAGATCGCCGTTCCTGCCGGGCAAGAACACGTCGCAGAGCACGAGATCCGGGTTGTACTTCGGGTCGAGCAGTTGCACCTCAGCCTCCGATGCGGCCGCCGCGGTACGAACGACATGGGGTTTCAGCGCGCGTCGCATCGTGCGCGAAAAGACCGGGTCGTCATCGACCAAGAACACTTGGCGAGGCCGCCCTTCGCTCGCGCGCGGCTTCAATGGACGAACCGGGATGACCGGAATCAACCCACTGTCTTCACGCACGCGAGTGAGCAAGACACGGAAGGACGCGCCTCCGCCCACGCGATCGTGAACCTCGATGTGCCCACCATGGGAAGTCACGACGTCGCTGCAGATCTTGAGCCCGAGACCGGTGCCCTGTCCGCGCTGCTTGGTCGTATAAAACGGCCTGAAAATGTGCTGAATTGCCCCCGCAGGGATGCCTGGCCCATTGTCCTCGACGATCAGAGCCAACTGTTCGCCTTGGGCGAGCACCTTCACCCAAACTTCCGGGCGCGCGGTGCCCTCGCATGCGTCCGCCGCATTGAACACGAGGTTCAGCACCACCTGGCCGAGGCTGTCCCGCCGCCCGACGGTGAAGCACGGCGCGTCCATCTGCTGAGTCAGGGTAATGCCGCGCCGTTCCAGATGCGGCAAGGCGATCGCGATCGAATCTCGCACGACGGTCACCAAGTCGACGCACTCCGGCGAGGTCTCGCGGCGCGACACGAGCGAGAGTTGCTCGACGGTGTCGCGAATGCGGGCTACGGCGGTCTGAATATCCGACGACACTTCGGCCAATTCGCGAATCGTCGCCGCTAGCTCCGGGTCGTTTGCGTCGGCCAAATCGGTCACTTGTTCGACCAGGCGCCCCAGTTCTTCTTGCTGCAAGATCATCGCGCCGGCAGGTCCGCGCAGCTCGTGCGCAACGCTCGCGGTGAGCAAACCGAGGCTTGCCATGCGGCTGGCTTCGGCGAGCTCGTCGTTGCTGGGGAGGGCCGTTTCGCGCGTTTGTTCGCGTTCGAGCGCCACGGCGACCATGTTTGCTACGGTCGCGACGAACTGCTGCGCTTCTTCGTCGATACGCGGTGCATCGTCGAATAGCAGCACGAACACTCCATGCGCGACGCGGCGGTGCATGACGGGGACAGCCAGCGCGGTGCGAGCCCCGAGCGCGAGAATTTCTCCGGCGTCGTCAATGCCCTCACGGTCCTGTCCGAGATCGGCGAGCAGCACGAACCGGCGAGTGCTGACGGCGCGTTGCGCGATCGTGCTGAGCGCGCGCCGTAGTACGATGAGCTCCGGCCCGCCGCGATCACCGAGCTCACGCTCTGCCACCGATTCGAGGGTAGGGTCGAGCGTGAACGCTGCGGCGGCTCGGGCTTTGGTTGTTTCGATCAACGTGTCGAGCGAATCGCCAAGTAGGCCTCCGCTCGACTCGGCGGCCAGACGACTCGACAAGCCGTGCAGCGCCTCTAGGCGTTGCAAACGCTGCAGTAACGGATTCATGGTGGTCGCGTTCGAGCCTGATCGATAAAGCCCCCGAAAGTCAGCCTTCCCAAGATAGGACCCTTCACCTCGATCTGCCAAGTAGAGTCCGCGTTTCCAGACTTCGAGGCGGGGTGGTCGTGAGCGGTCGCCGAGGCACACGCGCGCCACGCCGACACAAGATGTCCACGGAATCAGGTATGCTGGATTCCGCTCACATCGTAGCGAAGCACCGGGTAAGGCGCGAAGTCATTCACGACGCGAAAGCCAGCGTCCAGAAAGACCGCGGCGGGTCCGAGCCACAGCTCAGGGGCTTGCGCTTGTTCCTGGCATCGAGGAAACGCCTCGATGGCGCGGGCGCGTGCCGCGGTGGCAAGCTCGATGCCTTGGCGAACCAGGGCTCGCGCCACACCACGGCGTCGCCAATCTTCGTCGACAGCATGCAGCCGACGGTGAGGACTCCGTCGCGCGCGCCCGCAAAACAGTGCAGACCTTTGTACAAGCGCTGTTGGTATAACTTCGGCACGCGCTCAGCGGAGCACAGTTTCATCCAGCCGACGGCTTGGCCCTCCGCGAGAGCCACCACGCCCTTGAGCTCCTCGTTCTGCAGCCCGGCGATGAACGCCTCACGGTTCTGTTCGGGCGCGTGGAACAGACGATCCAACCAGGCGTTCTTGTCCCCGCCGAAGTGCCAGTACTGACAGTGGCAGGGCGTCCCGGTTCGAGCGAAGAGGTCCACCAGCGCGCCCGCGTGCCGAGCCTCGGCTGCTTCCAGTGCCAGGCTCGAAGCAGCCATCGAGACAGGAGGCGCCACCTTAGCCCGGAGGCAGTGCGGGACCGTTCGGCGCCGTTAGGCGCTCGACGGCCGAGGCCAACGTGAACAAGCGCTCCTCTTCGAAAGCCGGGGCGAGGAGCTGTAGCCCAACCGGCAGCGCGGGATGGGCGGCGCTCGCCGGCAGCATGCCGCACGGCACGCTGAGTCCGGCGATGCCGGCTAGGCTCGCGGGCAGCGTGTAGATATCTGCCAGGTACATCGCCAGAGGATCGTCGACTTTTTCGCCGAGTCGGAAGGCAGGGCTGGGGCTCGTAGGCGCGGCGATCGCGTCCACGGTCTCGAACGCACGGTCGAAGTCTTGCTTGATCAACGTGCGCGCCTTCTGTGCCTTGCGGTAGTAGGCGTCGTAGTAACCAGAGCTCAGCACGTACGTGCCGAGCAGGATGCGCCGCTTCACTTCCGGCCCGAATCCGCTATTTCTGGTCTTGCCGTACATGGATTGTAAGTCGCCGCGTGGCGCCTCCATGCGCAAGCCGAAGCGAACGCCGTCGAAGCGGGCCAGGTTGCTCGAGGCCTCGGCGGTCGCGACGATGTAGTACGTCGCGATGCCATGCCGTGTGTGGGGGAGCGCGACGGGGTGCACGGTGCAACCCTCCTTCTCGAGCGCGCTGACCGCCGCGCGCACGCTGCTCGCTACCCCGGGATCCAAGCCTTCCCCGAAGTATTCTTGTGGAATGCCGATGCGAAGGCCTCTTACCGGTTTGTCGCAGGCCGCTTCGTAAGCGCCAATCGGAACATTGGCGCTCGTCGAGTCATGCGAGTCGACCCCCGAGATCACTTCCAGTAAACGCGCCGCACTGCGCGCGTCCCGCGCGAAGGGCCCGACTTGGTCCAAGCTGGACGCAAAAGCCACTAGGCCGTAGCGGGAGACTCGACCGTAAGTTGGTTTTACCCCGACGATGCCGCACAGGGCGGCGGGCTGACGGATTGAGCCGCCGGTGTCGCTGCCGAGCGCGCCGGCTGCGAGTCCCGCGGACACTGCCGCGGCGCTGCCGCCGCTCGACCCGCCTGCGGTGCGCGTGACGTCCCACGGATTGCGCATCGGACCGAAGGCGCTGTTTTCGCCCGACGAGCCCATCGCAAATTCGTCCATATTCGTTTTGCCGACGAGCACTGCATCTGCTGCGCGCAGTCGGGCCACGACTGTCGCGTCGTAAGGTGGCCGCCAACCCGTTTCGGGGCTCGAACCTCCCGACCCATCGGCGTTGCGACGCGTGAGGATCTTGGAGGCGCAGGTCGTGGGTGCATCCGAGGTGCAGAGCGCGTCCTTGATCGCGATCGGCACTCCGCCGAGCGGACCGAGTGTTTCTCCGCGCGCGCGCTTCTGGTCGACTGCTCGGGCCGCCGCAAGTGCGGCGTCACGCGCAACATGGAGAAAGGCGTGCAGCTCGTTTTTGGCTTCGATGCGAGCAAGAGCACGTTCGGTCAACGCCACTGCGCTCAGCTCACCGCGGGCGACCCGCCCGGCTTGTTCAACGATCGGCAAATCGAGGACGTCGGTCATTCTTCCACGAACGCCGGGACGGCGAACCCTCCGCTCACGGTGCGAGGAGCGCCGCTGAGCGCTGCTTCGTTGCTCAGACTCGGTTCAACCTGGTCCGGACGCAGTGGCGCACCTAGCACGGCGACTTGCGTCGTTTCAGCCACCGACGCGGTGTCCAGCTCCGCGAGCGAGTTGACGTATTCGAGGATGTTGCCGAGATCCTTCTGCATGCGATCGATCTCGGTATCTTCGAGCTCGAGTCGCGCGAGCTTGGCGACGTGCAAAACCGTTTCACGAGTAATGGCCATAGTGAGCGGCGCGCACCTTATCACCTGAGCGCGGTCTTCGCATTCGACGCAATCTGCGATTTTAGTCTATCTTGCAAAGATGCTCCCGCTGACCACGCTCGGTGGCGCTCCCGTGGCCCAGCGCGTAGCGCAGGGCGGAGGCTACGGTCCCCCGGGTGGCTACGGTCCCCCAGGCGGCAACCGACCCGCGAATCCGCCTGGCGGCTACGGGCCGCCCGGCGCTGGTGGCTACGGGCCTCCACCTGGCCCACCGTACGGCGCGCGCAAGCCCATCACCGGTTCGCCCGAGACCATGGCGCTACACGCCATGACAATCGATCCGAGCACCGGTCTGCCGCGCGGCGAGAAGCCCCCTGCGAGCACTGCGGCAGTGGTGGCGCTGATCTGCGGCATCTTACTGTGCCTCGGCCCGTTCACGGGTCTGCCTGCGATCATTGCGGGTTTCCTCGCGCGCAGGGCGGCGCGCGAGCAGCCGACAACGGTCGGTGGCAACGGTATGGCAACTGTTGGTATCGCGCTCGGCATATTGAATCTCGTCACCAGTGCAATTGCCTCGGCGGTCGCGGTGTACTGGTTCTTGTAGATCTGACGAGATCGCCCGGTGGCATCATCCGTTCAGGCCGTTCGAGCGCGAATCCAAGCCTCTCGCGCAGCGCAACTCAGTCGCTATTCGCGCCGAATGGCAGCGTGCCCCAGAATCTCAAGCCCTTGCCCCGCTCGACGCGGCGTCCGCCCCTCGATATGCTGCGCCTGGCTGGTGGTCCGCTGAGGGTGCGGGGCCGGGACAATACTTTGACTGAGTTTCGCGAATTCCAAGACGGAGAGCTAATCGCGGGCACGCGGTATCGCGTGGTTCGTCTGATTGGTGTCGGCGGCATGGGCTCGGTCTACGAGGTCGAGCACATCGAGCTCGGCAAGCGCTTCGTGCTCAAAGCCTTGCTGCGCGAGCTGGCGCGCCGTGAGGATCTCGTGGCCCGGCTCCGGAATGAATGGCGCGCACTGGCTCGTCTGCAGCACGCCAACATCGTGAACGTCACCGACGCAGGGACGTCCGGAAGCGGCGTCCCATTTTACGTGATGGAGCGCCTCGACGGCGACACCTTGGCCGCTCATTTGAAGCAAAAGCGACGGCTGCACGTGCTCGAAGCCGTAGCAGTTTCAGCGCAAGTGCTGGACGCTCTGAGCGCCGCGCATGATATCGGCATCATCCATCGCGACGTGAAACCAGCCAATATCTTCCTCGTCGGCGGTGGAGGCGGCGTGAGGCTGCTGGATTTCGGAGTCGCAAAAATTGCCGACGCGACCAGCGTGGTTACGGCTCGCGGGATCGCCGTAGGCACCCCACGCTATATGTCGCCAGAGCAAGCTCGTGGCGAACGTGTCGACGGGCGCTCCGACGTTTACGCGACCGGTCTGATCCTGTTCGAGATGATCGCAGGGGTCGGGCCATACGATGATGCTCGAGACGCGAACGAGCTCTTGCTCGCACATCTCGCACGTGAAGCTCCGCCGCTCTCCTCGTTGGTGATGGGCGTCGCGCCGGAGCTGGAGCGAATACTGGCCAGTATGTTGGCGAAGGACTGCCGCGCGCGGCCAGCTCACGCGCGCGTTGTGGCCGAGCAATTGCGAGAATTCGCAGGACGCTACCGCTCACTGCCGGCGACCGATGCGCCCACTAGCCCTGCGAACTACGGCGCGGCAACGCTGCTCAAGGACACGCAGAGACTAGGCCAGAAACAGGATCTGCCGACGCGCCCGGACGGGCCTGGCCGGAGCGCGTCTGACGCAGACCTATCGGACGCCGCCCTCACGCGACAGATTCAAGCGTTGCACACGACGCAAGTGACCCTCACCGTAAACACGAGCGAGGCCTTGTCGACGAGCGCGGCACCCAACACCACGTACGTCTCGACGCCGGCCTTCGACGGCAGCACCACGATGGAAATGGCGACGCTCGTGCCGGCCTATGCGCCTTCGCCATTGGGCGTGAGTGCCAGCTCGCCATCGGTGTACCCGCCCGTGGAGCGCCCCGAGCGCACCGAGATACTCGGTGAGCTCACTCCGGTGCTGCCGGCTGACGCCGTGGTGACGCGCACCCACGTTCCGCTCGTCGAGGTCGCCCGTCAAAATAGCGTCACGCCGCCGCCCGTAGTGGACGCTGGCCGGCAATCCACGCTGCTCGTGCCGCGTGCCCAGCGCGTTGCGCGCGTTGCGGCGCTCGCCACCGGCGGGCTTGCGCTGCTGGCGGTGGTGGGGCTAGTGGCGCGCAAACCGAGCCTCGCCACGACGGCTCCGGTGGTGGTCGCAGCTTCCGTGGCACCTCCTACCGCGGTCGCTGCACCCGCCACCCAACAAGCCCCGACACTCGCCCCGCCAACAGAGGCGCCGGTGGCGGTCGCCCAGCCGGCTTCCAGCGCCAATGTCTCGCCCAATTCTGCCGTAATTACCGATATTAAGGCCACCAAGCCCGCGCCGGTGTCGGCGCCGGCACCGCGCCCAGCCGCGAGCGGGCCGTTCCTGCGTGCCGTCGTCGCAGCAACCCCGGCAGCCGCACCCAAGCCGAAGCCGAAGCGCGTGGTCTCTGCCTTGCCCGCGTCCGGCTTGTAAGTCTCGGTTCAAGCGCCTTGCGTGGCCGGCTTTGGTGCCGTAAGTTCCGCGCCCCTCGCTTTTTGGCGGGGTCTCTTTCAACCCAAAAAACCACAAGCCCCACACGCGCCCGATTGAACCCGGTGCTCCCTTCTCGGGAGTTGGTTCGAAGGCGGGGCTGAGGAAAAACCGAAAGGAGCAAGCGTCATGGCTGAATCAGTATCGGGTGCTAGCGCGCCCACAGAAACGTTCGAAGGCGGCGAGTTGCAGCAGAAGCTGCGCGACCCCGCGCAACCCCTCACCGTTCGTGAATTGTTCGAAGCGGGCGTTCACTTTGGTCATCAGACCAAGCGTTGGAACCCGAAGATGCGCCAGTACATTTACGGCGCTCGCAGCGGCATTCACATCGTCGACCTCGACCAAACCGCCCGCTTGTTCAAGCGCGCATTCGATTTCGTGAGCGAAACGACCGCACGCGGCGGTGGCGTACTGTTCGTCGGTACCAAGCGCCAAGCGCAGGAAATCGTCAAAGAAGAATGTCGGCGCGCTGGCATGTACTTCGTGACGAATCGTTGGCTCGGCGGCACGCTGACCAATTTCCGCACGATCAAGGGCGGTCTCGATCGTCTGCGTTCGATTGAACGCATGCGTGAGGACGGCAC
>DATHOI010000352.1:0-7799 GCA_035485095.1 Polyangiaceae bacterium
CTCGACGGCGAACTCGGCCAATAGTTGAAGCGTGACCCAGCAGGCCTCTTCGAGCTCTTCGCGCCCGCCCGAATCGCCTCGAGAGACCGTGAGCTTTCCCAGTTGCCCCGCATGCGGCCGGGACGACGTGCGTCGATCGCGCTCCAAAGGCCTGTTCGACAGCTTAGCTCGCACGCTGGGCTTCCGACCGTATCGCTGTCGCGCCTGCCGCACCCGCTACTTCTCAAGCGGGTGAGAAGCACTGCGAGTGGCCAGAGGCAGCGCTCAACTCGCGCTTCCGCCCTGACGCGCCTCAGCTCGCTTGCGCAGGAACCTGCGCCATAGCATCAACACGGCGAGCGCAACCACGGCACCCAGGACCGCGCACGTGAGCTGAAGCCGAACGAATTGAGTGAGCGCCAAGTTGACGCTGCCCGAACAAGAAAAGGAGTCTTGAAGCGGCTTGAACAGCAAGCTGACGAGCTCCGGCCCACGCGCGCTCGCGCCGGCGAACCCCAAGATTGTGCCTAGGCACGCCACGAGCAGGGTTCTCCGCAGGTTGCTCTTCGCGATTTCTTCGGTCACGGCCGGAGCATAAGTGCAGTCTCGGCTTTTCGTCGAGGAAATACCGGCAAATCCGGCCCTCGCAGCACAGGCCTTGCTGGACGCGGACCGCGGCATCATATCAGGCTGAGTGAGTCCCTTCGTTCTCGGGTCGCTCGTGGCCTGGCTCTTGGTGGTCGGCTGCGCGTTGGCGTTCCGCTCTCGTACCTATGCGACGTACCGCGCCGTTGGCTTGGGCCTTCAAGTGCTCTTCGCCAGCACGTTGTTCCCGCGCGCGCACGCGGTCTGGCCTTTGTTCGTGTACGGGCAGGCCGCAGTGTTCGTGCAGGCCTTGGCGCTGGTTCGGCCGCGTTTGCGGCCGCTCCCGTATCGCGTCCTGGTCAGCATTCCGGGCGCGCTCTTTGGCGCCGGCACCGCGCTGGCTCTGCCCTGGGTGTTGCTGTCTGCGTTCGGCGTAGCGTTGCCGGCGGTCTGGCTGCCGTACGCCGTGGCCTTCGTGGGCGTCGTGCAGTCCTTGCGCAGCAGCGAAGAAGAAGTGCACCTCTTCGTCGCCGATGGCAAATCCGTGCCTGACCTGAAACGGCATCGCGCTCACGGGCCCACCGTCGCGCGACCGTTGTCGATCGTGCAGATCACCGATCCGCACTTGGGCCCATTCATGTCCGTCGCGCGTTTGCGCGGGATCTGTGAACGCGCGGTGGAGCGCAAGCCGGATCTTATTTTGCTAACGGGTGATTTTCTGACCATGGAGTCGCAGAGCGATCCGGAGCTGCTCGCGAGCGCCCTGGCGCCGCTGTCCGCGCTACCCGGTCATTGCTTTGCGTGCCTGGGTAACCACGACCATGAAGCGCCGGATACCGTGCGCGGCGCGCTTGCGCGCGCTGGCGTGAAGCTGCTCGTCGACGAGTCTTGCGAGCTCGAAACGGTGGCAGGATCCGTACAAATCGTGGGGATGGACTTCGTGTGGCGCGAGCGCAAGGAGCATTTGGCGCGCGTGTGTGCAGCCGAACCGCGAAAGGACGGATACCTGCGCATCGTGCTGCTGCACGATCCGGGCGCGTTCAAACACCTGCCAGCGGGTGAAGCCGACCTGGTCTTGTCTGGACACACCCACGGCGGCCAAGTCGGCCTGGTGAGCTTGGGGCTACCGTGGACCATGATGCGCGTCTTCGTGAGCGTCCCAGACCACGGCTTCTGGGCGCGCGGCAGCGATCGGCTGTACGTTCATCGCGGCACCGGACACTACGGCTTTCCGCTGCGTCTCGGTGTGCCAGCTGAAGAGAGCGTGCTCTTCGTCCACGCGGCGATGCTTGCGCCGAGCGCGGCCTAACGCTCGGCGTTCTCGGGCGCGGGCCGAAGCCGCGCGAGCACGAGCACGAGCAGGCCTGGCAGACTCGCCACAAAACCGAGCAGCCCCAAGCCCAGCGCTATCGCCGCGCCCTCCGCCGACCGCAACCCAAGCAAGTGATACAGCACTGCTGCTACTGCCTCTCGGGCACCGGTGCCGAGCGCGAAGGACGGCAGCGTGCTGGCCACGAGCACCAACGGCACGACTCGCGCTGCAAGGCCAAAAGGCAGGGAAAAGCCCAGCGCACGCGCCGTACAGGAGAAAGCTGCCAGATGCAACGAAAGCGCAAGCAGCGAGCAGCCGCCATGGATCAGCAGCGCGCCAGGCCGGAAGAAAATCTGCCGTGCGCGAGCCGTATACCGCAGCCCCGAACGCCCCAAAAACCAGACCAAGCTCGCGATCACCGCGAACGCCAAGAAGACGCCGAATAGCACTCGTGAATCGAGCGCGAACGCCGAGCCACGCACGGCAGCGCGCAAGGGCTGCCACCAAAATGGCAGGATTGGCAGCACCAGCACGAGCAAGATGAGCTGGCCGGAAGCGCGGTCCAGGATCAGTGCCGTCGCTGCGTCGAGCGCTGGCCGACCTCGGCTCACGCCGGAAGCCAGGCGCCGCGCGTGCCACAGCCCGCGAAACGCGTCACCGAGCATGCCGAGTGGCAGCAACTGGTTCAAGAATATGGACACGTAGTACGCGCCCAACGCGGCGCGATACACGAGCGGCGCGCCGAGCTCGCGACAGAAAAATGACCAGCGTAAAGCGACGACCGCAATCTGCAACGTGCTCAGAAGGATGGCGCAGAGCGCCCAAGAAGGTGCGAACGCCGCAAGCGGCGGTGTGCCGCCACCGACCCTAATGAATCGCAAAATAAGCCAGAAAACCAGGGCGCTCGCGCCGAGCGCCAGTGCGGTCCGCAGCGCGGCCGCGCCGGACACGCGACGCCGCCTCACGACGACGCGAGGCTGAGCGAACCCTCGTACGACGCCCATGCCACGTGAGATTCGTGGAGTGACACGCGCAACGAGGTCAGGCGATCCGCGCCCGGACCCAGCTCGCCTCGACCGAGGCGTACGACGACGCGATCGAAGATTGCGCGCGCCAAGAACTCGGTCGTGGTGTTCTGATTCGTAAAAGCGGGCTCGTCGTCCAGATTCTTGAAGTTGAGCTCGTCGAGAATCGACGATAGCGCCTGCGAGGCGCGACCGATGTCGATCACGACCCCCTCGCGTCCGAGCTCGGCGCGCCGAAACTCGACGTCGACGACGTACGTCGCGCCGTGCAAACGCTGCGCGGGTCCAAACAACTCGCCTTTGAAACTGTGTGCGATCATGACGTGACCGCGAACGCAAACGGTATACATGGGGGCAAGGCTCCTTCAGGTGTCCGTTAGAATCGGTTTTTTTGAATATGCCTCAGGCATCATAAACGAGGCGATGACAGAGGGCGCTGCTCGTCGGCGCGGCCAGGCGAGCCATCAGCTCGGGAAGCGCTTCGAACGGACTTTCAGCCTCGATTAGCGCGTCCAACACCGGGTCTTTACACAGCTCGAGCGCCAGCGCGAGCCGCGCGCGGTAGTCGAAGCGCCGGCGCGCGCGCGGGCTCAAGGAGCCAACCTGCGAGGAACGCAGCGAGACACGTTCGTGATGGAACGCACCGCCGAGCGGTAGGCGAACCTCCGTGTCGCCGAACCAGCTCAATTCGAGCACCGTGGAGTCCCGCGCGGCAAGCTCCAAACAGGTACGGAGCCCGGCTTCACTGGCGCTGGCGTGAATCACTAGATCACGATCGCCCTGTGCTGCCTCGGGCGACGCAAAACCAGCGCCCAACCGTTTTGCAATCGGCGCGCGTTGCGCCTGAACGTCGACCAGCTCGACGGTCACGCCGAGCTGATGAGTGAGCAAATAAGCGCACAAGCAACCGAGCACCCCTGCCCCAACGACCGTGACGCGATCACCGAGCTGCGGTGCGCCGTCCCACACGGCGTTGACGGCGGTCTCCATGTTGGCGGCGAGCACGGCGCGCCCGCGCGCTACGGCCTCTGGGATCGGAAGCACGGCGTGCGCCGGCACGACGTACGCCGTTTGATGCGGAAACAAGCAAAATACGGCTTGGCCAAGCAGGGCTGGCGCGCCGGCACGGACCACGCCGACGTTCGCGTAGCCGTACTTGACTGGACCCGGGAACTCCCCGACTTGGTGCGGACAGCGCATGCGCTGGTACTCGCTCGGCGGAACGCGGCCGTTGAACACGAGCGACTCGGTGCCGCGGCTGACCGCGCTGTACGAAGTCTGTACCAGCACTTCATCCGGCGCAGGCGCCGCCAACGCCTCGCCGCGAATTTCTCCGCGACCCAGCCCGAGTGTCCAGAAAGCGCGTGCAGTTTCGATCATGGTCCAGCCCTGCGCCGGCTGCGAGCCAGCCGGCTTCGCGTGATAGCATGATCGCGGCGCCGGGTGAGCCCGGCAACACCGCACATGACCGACGAAGCCCTCGAAGCGCGCCAACCACCACGCGAGGCGTGGAGCCGAATCCAAGCGCTCGCCATGTTGACCGCACTGCTCGCCTGCCAATACGAGCACGCGGCGTGGCCGGTCGCGGTCTTGGCCGTGCCATCCTTCGCGGGCTTCATTGTCGCTAGCCGACATACGCTGACGCCGAGCGGGCGTTTTGGGCTCGCCAATGCGGTGACCTGCGCGAGGCTGGTCGTGGTCTTGTGTCTTGTCGCGCCTGCCGCTTGGCTTTCGAGCCGAGCTGCGGTCGCGCTCACGATCGGCAGCTTATTGCTCGACGGGCTGGACGGCTGGCTCGCGCGGCGGCGTGCTGAAACCTCCGTGTTTGGCGCCCATTTCGATATGGAGACGGACGCGCTCTTCGTGCTCGTCGTCACGCTGCGGCTCTGGCTTTTGACAGGTTACGGCTCGTGGGTGCTGCTTGCTGGGCTGCTCCGCTACGGGTACGTGCTCTCGCTGTGGCTGCTTCCAGGGACCGGCCGCGAGGCGCCACGTTCCCTGCTCGGCCGCTCCGCATTTTTGATCTTGATACTGGGCTTGATCGGCGGACTCTCATTGCCCGGCGCATACGGCGTGTGCTGCGTCGCGCTGGGAACGTTGACCGTGAGTCTATCATTTGCGCGCTCGTTCTACTTTTCCCACTTTGCCAAGTGAGCCGTAAATTCCCGAGCGGCGCCGAGCCATGAGCGAGCCGTCGACACGCGAGCGTGCGCTCGAGCCTTGCCCAGACGCGCGCGAAGCGCCGTGCGGTCGCGCACCAACCGCACACAAGCCAGAGCGAGCTGCTCGTCACTGCTAGCGAGCTCCCCGCCCGCCTCCGAAGCCACGTGCGCTCCAGCATTCCCTGCTGCCAACGCCAAGATCGGGACGCCAACGGCGCACGCCTCAGCCAGCGCAATGCCGTAAGACTCCATGCGAGAGGCGGAGACGAAGAGCTCCGACCTGGCCAAGAGCGCGAACGTCTCCGGCTGAGAAAGCGAGCCGAGGAACACGACTCGGCCCTTAAGGAGCGCCGATTCCCGCACCAAGCGCTGGCAGCGCGCCGCGTACTCAGGCTCAAGCTGCAAGCTGCCGACAACAGAGACGAGCAGGCCGTCAGTTTCGACGAGCACGGCTTCGAGCGCGCGTAACCACGACTCGATACCCTTGCCCGAAGTCACATTGCCGACGACGACCGCGTTCAGCTCGGCGCGGACCTCCGGAGTCACGAGCGACGGCTCGGCCGCGCTGCACGGTTCGACGACGAAAATCGGTTTCTTTGGCGCCGCCAAGGCCTCGAGTGCGCCCCGCATGAAGCCGCTAGTGACGAGGAAGGCGTCCGCGGCGAGCACCGCTTGCCGCTCTTCGTTGCTCAGCTCGGACAGCGACGCGGCTCGCCCAAGCCGGACGAACGACGGCAAATAGTGCACGATCAACCCCACACGGCCGGCGCTTCGGCGCTTCAGCCCAGGCAATGCGTCGAGGTACAAGCTGTCCACCCAGCAGAACGCGCACGCCGCAAGCGCTACGTCGAGCCCAGGCGCGCCGAACTCGAGCACCTCGACTCGTGCGAGCTCAGCGAGCGCGGTGAGTAAGCCGCGGTTGTACAGCGTGCCACCGGTGAGCGGGCCGCCCCGCGCTGGTACCACGAAGCAGTGCGTTGCCGGCGGGCGCACGACACTCATGCTCCGGCTAAGTGGCAGTCGAACAGCACGTCATTGCCCAGTGTAAAGCGGCGCGTCGCTGGACGGAGCGCCTGGTCCAGGCTTTCGACACCGGGCAAGGAGATGCCCGGGCGACCACGCCCGATGATCATCGGGCAAATCGTGACGTGTAGGCGATCGAGACGACGCGCTTGGATGAAGTGTGACAGCGTGACCCCGCCGCCTTCGACGAACACGCGTCGCAAACCGCGGGCCGCGAGCGCGCTGAGGACGTCCGCCACGGAGAGCACGGAGTTCTCACAAGAGACCTCGACGAGCGGCACGCGCGGCGGACCGCCGTGCGTCGCGAGCCCGCGACCGCACACGATCAACGTCGGCGCGGCGCCATCACGATATAGCTTCCGGCTGTGCGGTAAGCGGAGCGAAGGGTCGACCACTACGCGAGTCGGGTGCTCGCCGGGCACGAGCCGGGTAGTAAGCTGTGGGTCGTCGCACTCCACCGTGCCAGCGCCCACCAGAACCGCGTCGACCAAGGAACGCAAACGGTGCATATGCACGATATTCTCGGGGCCGGTGACGTAGCGTGAGGCGCCGCCGGCCGTCGCGATCTGGCCGTCCAGACTCTGCCCCACGTGACCGATGACCAAGTCACGTGCCCCAGAACCTACGCACAGCGGCAAATACAAATCGAGCAGTTGACGCACCGTCGGCGCAAGCCGCGTCGCGCTCTGAAAACAGGGCTCGGCCGCGGGCTCGATCACGAGCTGCGCGCGTTCGGCAGCAACTTCCTCGATGCGCCCGTTCGCGTCTACGACGAAGCCGGCACGCTCGAGGAGCGGATCCCCGGTGCGCGCGCGCCGCGCCAACTCGCGGATCAAACCCCAAGCTCGCGCCTCGTCCAACACCGCACCAACGTAAGCAAGCAGCTGCATCAGTTCTCACCCTTGACCGAGTCGCTCGAAAAGTCTGCCAAGAAATCAGTCATGAAGGTTTCGAGTCCGGGATGAGCGCCCGCCGTCTCGGCGCGCATGCCCCGAGTGTAGCCGCGCGCCAGGAACGGGTCGATAAACGCCGAATTTCTGCTGAGAACATGCACCGGCACACCGGCGCTCGGGTTGCCGTCAGTAACCTCGGAATGTGGCTGGTGATCGCCGAGCAGGATCACCAGTGAATCATCCTTGACGAAATCCACGACGTAGCGGCGCAGCACCTCCAAGTCGTACACGATCGACTGCGCGTAGGCGTCCGAAGCACCATCGAGCGCAAGCCAGCTGCTCGCGAAGTGCACTCCCGATTGCTGGCGGTAAACCGAACCGTCCCCGATCGCCGACCAATCCTGAACGAGCGGGGGCAAGTCGGACCACGGCGCGTGGCTCGAGGTGAGGGCGTACTCGAGGAACAGCGGCGCCCCCTGGTGACTCAGCTCTCGCCGCCGAATCCAATCGACGGCGAACTGATCGGGCATCGACGACCAGCCGAATTCGGGTCCTTGATAGCCAAAATCGCTGGCGTAATAGTGGTCGGCGAAATGGTGAAGATCCTGTAGCGGGGGTTCACGGCGCGTTCCGGGTTGCACCAGCACGGTGCGGTAGCCGGCAGCGGTGAACGCTTGCGCCAAGGTCTTGGGCTGCGCAGCGCGTAACAGCTCGAGCTGAAGTTGATCGCTCGTCCGCACCCCAGTGGAGAGCGTCGCGTGAGCCAACCAAGAGCGCCCACCGTACGTCGACGAATCGAGCACGCGCGAAGCAATCTGGA
>DATHOI010000353.1:0-3764 GCA_035485095.1 Polyangiaceae bacterium
TCGGACCCTCACCGGCGGTGAAGACCAAGTTCAAGCCGCGGGCGACACCGTGAAAGACGTCATCGAGACCCTGGAGAAGAATCACCCTGGCATTCGCGAGCGCCTGCTCGACGACAAGGGCGTGCGTCGCTTCGTGAACATTTACGTCGGTGATGAAGACATTCGCTTCTTGGACGGCCTGGGCACCAAGTTGAAGACCACTGACGAGATCAGCATCGTTCCGGCCATCGCGGGCGGTTGATGGACGCCGAGCACCCGCTCACGCGCCAGATCCGCCTGGCAGAGGTTGGAATCGCAGGCCAAGCTCGGCTCGCTGCCGCATCGCTCGAGGTGCGCGGTCGCGACGGCAGCTTGGCCGAGCTCGTGTACCTGCACCGTGCAGGAGTGGAGCGCGTTGCACTTCGCACCGATCGCGTCGCGGTGCCGTTTTCGCACGAGGCCCTGTTCCGCCACGACGACGCGCGGCGTTTGGCCGCCGGTGCGTGGCGTGCCCTGACACAAATTCGCGGCATTTTGAGCCAAAATTCGGATTCCCGATGAGCATTCGCCTGTCCCGTTCCCGGCGCTTGTCCTCCGTGCTCGACGCGGTCGGCAACACGCCGCTGATTCGCCTCGAGCGCGTGGCGAGCAGCGCGCCGGGCGTCGAGGTCTACGTCAAGCTCGAGTTCATGAACCCCGGCGGGTCGGTGAAGGATCGCCCCGCGATGCGCATGATGCTCGATGCGATCAAGGACGGTCGGCTGACGCAAGACCGCATTTTGATCGACTCGACCAGCGGCAACACGGGCGTCGCGTACTCGCTGATGGGCGCGGCTCTCGGCTACCGCGTCCAGCTGGTGATGCCGAGCAACGTCACCAAAGCGCGCAAGGACATCACCCAAGCCTTTGGCACCGAGCTCATCTACAGCGACCCGATGGAGGGCTCGGACGGCGCCATCCGCTTGGTGCGCAAAATCGTCGCGGAAAACCCGGACAAGTACTTCTACCCCGATCAATACTCCAATCCCTCCAACCCCCTGGCCCACTACGATGGCACCGGCGTGGAGATTTTGGACGCGCTCGGCGATCGCATCACGCACTTCGTCGCCGGGCTCGGCACGACAGGCACGATGATGGGCACGACGCGACGCCTGCACACTCATTCGCGCCCCATCCACTGCGTCGCGGTCGAGCCGGATCAACCGCTGCACGGCCTCGAGGGCCTCAAGCACATCGCATCCAGCATCGTGCCGCAGATCTACGATGCCCAGGTGCCGGACGAGGTCTTGCCCGTGTCGACCGAGGACGGCTGGGACATGTCGGATCGCGTCGCGCGTGAAGAGGGCCTGCACGTCGGGCACTCGACGGGCGCCAACATTTTCGGCGCGGTAAAGATCGCTGAACGGCTGCACAAACAAGGCCGCGAAGGTTGCATCGTGACGATCGCGTGCGATCGCGGCGACCGCTACTTTGCGCCGATCAAATGGGAAAAGCGCTACCTCTGGTAACGCGGCGTGAACCAATGACGAACTCTCCTTGGACTCAGGGCGGCGTGAAGATCCCAGCCAGCGTGCTGGCCGAAGTCGAACGCGCTGGCGTCGCGGCGTACGCTCGCGACGAAGAAGCGTGTGGTTACTTGAGCGGGCCCGCTGGCGACGCGCTGCTCGCTGACCGCGCGGTCGAGCTCGAAAATCTCGCCAACAAATATCATCAGGTCGACCCCGAAGGTCATCCGCGCACCGGTCGCGAGTATTTCAAGATCAACGCGCTCAAGTTCGAACGTGCGATCGCAGAAGGCATCCAGAGCGAGCGACCCGTGAAGGTCTTCTTTCACTCGCACTTGGACTGCGGCGCATACTTCAGCGCCGAGGACGCCGCGAGCATGACCATGGGCAACACCGGCAGCCCGAGCTTCGAGCTCGCCTACTTGGTGACAGCAGTGGACAAGGGAGAGGTCAGCGCGCACCGGCTGTTTATTTGGGACGGAGCCACGAAAACCTTCGTCGAAGCGCCGTTTTCCAAGCTGGGGTAGACTCCGATGCCGCATGAAGCGGCCACGCTTGCTGATCTTTTTTATGGGCGTGGGCGTGAGCGCCGCGGCCTTCCCGCGAACGGCGCGGGCAAAAAGCGATCTGGGCGAAGACGTCAAAGTATTGAGTGCCACGCGAGCCACGTACGGCCGCGTCGTGCATCTCAAGCCGCGGCTGCTCGAGCGCGCGGACGTATTGCCGCTCGCGATCCCACCCGAGCTGCTCGACCCCAAAGAACCGAGCTGCACGACGGTGACCGTGCTCGGCGTCGACGAGCTGCACTTCGTGCTGCGCTTTTCCGAGTTCGACCCGGGCGCGCCGAGCACCGCCTTTCCCGAGAGCAGCGCCGCGGGGGCCATCGAGGTGACTCGCTGTGGTGCAAGCAAACCGTTCCTGGGCGACATGTCGATCGAGCTGCGCTCGCCGCGCGGAGTGCTCGAGACCTTGATCAGTAACGCCCCCGCGGGGGTGCCGCCATTGACCGAAGTGCTGCCCAACCGCGATCCGGGAATCGAGCTCGCGCTCGGTGATCCGGGTCCGAGGCCAGCGCTCGCACCCTTCCCCGAGCGCGTGCAGCGGATCGAAGCGCGCGCCGCGCGCGAAGGCGCGCTTGGATTCGAACGCTCGGAATGGCGCGCGCACGAGGACGGCTCGGGTGGCGCTTTACTGCCGCTGAAGGCGGGTTGCCACGAGCTCACGCTGCTCGACCCGACGCCTGCGCGGCCGGGGGTGCCACCGGTCGATCTCGACCTCGAGCTGGTCGACGAAGCAGGCGGCGCACCACTGGCCATCGATCGCGCCGAAGACGCTGACGCCTTCGGCGCGGTTTGTCTGGGCGCGCCGAGCAACGTCGAGCTGCGTTTCGTGGGTGCCACTCCCGACGCGCGCTTGCTGCTCACGCACGCGCACTGGGATTTGCCAGCAGGTGTGCCAAGCACCTGGGGCCCGGAGGCCCGCGGCAGGCTGGCGCGTTTGGCGCGCCAGGCCCATTTTCCAGCGCAAAAAGCGCCCATCTACGAATCGCTCGGCGTGCAGGGCACGACCGAGCTCCCACTCGAGGTCGAGCCGGACGCCTGCTACACGGTGTTGCTCGTACCGCTGCGCGGGGAGGTTCAAAGCTTGTCTCTGTCCGTGCTTTCGCATGCGCCTGGCGAAGTAGCGCGCGGCACTTCGGACGTTCTGGGCAACGCCGTCTCGTTTTGCGCACGAGGTTCGAGCAGCGCGACGCTGGAGGTGGACGGCCGAGGCACGAGCTTGGCCTGGCTGTTGGCGGTCTGGGAAACAGGCCGCTCCGCGCTTGGGTTGAGGTTACCCTGATGCGCGTCGCTCTGTTCAGCACCTTGCTCGGGCTCACGTGGTGCCTGGCGGGCTGCGGCCACACGCTGCACGGCGCGCCGGCGCCGAGCGCACCGCATGCGTTCGGCAAGGCGCCAGGCGCGCCGAACCCGAACCCTTGGTTTCGGCCAGAGCGCGAGAGCCAGGTCGTGGCGGTCGAGGCTGGTGTGGCTGGCGATCGCATCGCGACGCTCGTCGACCTGCCAGCGACGTCGTGCGCCGTCTTCATTGCGCGCGGCACCGACACGATTGAAGATTTGGACCTGCTCGCCTACGGCGAGGACGGCGCAGTGCTCGGGATGGATGAAGGTCCTGACAAAACCCCCGCGCTGCTCGTGTGCCCACCACACCCGGCGCGGGTCTACGTGGCCGCGCGCGTGGCCGCGGGGCATGGCCTCGTCGCCATCGGCGTGGAACGGG
>DATHOI010000354.1:0-2214 GCA_035485095.1 Polyangiaceae bacterium
AGGCCGAACGCATCCTTCACGGCGCTCGGTAACTCGGTGGGCACGTCCGGCAGACCAACCTGGAAGTGTTCCAGCGCGGTCGAGACAGTGTCAACGGTGTGGCTCTTGGTCCCATAACGTTTTTGCTTCGGGTAGCTCGCATTGAGAGACTCCAGGAGCTCGTTGCCATGCACGAGCGCGAAGCGTTCGTTGTCGGTGAAGTCGACCAAGGCCGCGCCTCGCTCGTCCTGGAAGCTCGCCAATTCGACGGTCGTGTGTGGCACGCCAAGCAACTGCGCCAGCTCGGACGCGATCTTCTCCGACCAGTCTTCGCCGGTGTTCGGTCGGTTGAATTTGAAGAGGAGCCGCGGCGTGGCTGCGACCCGATCACGAAACCAGAGTTTCTTTTTGCTACCGAGCGGCTCGCGGTTCTCTGGCGTCATCGACCCGGGCGGTTGAAGAATGCTGTATTCGCTCAAGCCGGGACCCTAGCTCGGTCCGGCGCCCCCGCGCAGCACTGTCTCGCAATCGCCGGCGCAAACGCGCAAAACGCGACGTTGCTCCGCTCCGAACGCGGCCGCTCGCGGCGTGAAGGCGGCGGAGCGACCCGGAGGAGGCGTTTCGATGAATCAGGATCACGTGACTTGACGGCGCTGGGCGTGTCTTTCCGTTTCGAGGCCCGAGCCGGCGACTGCACCGGCGTTAGACGGCCTGTAACAACGAGCGCGGTTCGAGCACTCATCGGCGTGGGTGCTGTGCCCGCAGAGCCAGACAAGAAAGAAGCGGCCTATGATCTCCATTCGACCAGCGCTCGCAAGCGACGCCCAGCCAATCGGAGCGGTGTTCGATGCTGCGGTTCGCGAAGGCTGGACCTTCCTCGGAGCTGTGGCTCGGGAATCGATGTTTCCTCCTGATGAGTGGGAGAAGACCGTGGCCGACCATGCGCCGCCGAATGTCTTGCTGGTCGCCGTAGACGGACGAGACGTGGTCGGTTTCACTGCCGCGCATCCGCGAGAAGCGAGCTGTTCCTGTTGTTCGTGCACCCCGAGCACGCGGGCCGCGGCGTGGGTCGCGCGCTGCTCGCCGCTGCGCATGAAGCGTTGCGAGCCGCTGGCTGCCGCGAAGCGTTTCTGTACACGCACCAAGAAAACGCAAGAGCGCTCGCCGTTTATGAGGCCGCCGGATATCGCCGCGACGGCTCCGTACGTGAGTCGGACTTCCGCGGCATTCATTTGCGGGAGCCGCGGCTGGCGAAGTCGCTGTGATCCGTTGCGGGGGGCGGGTAGGCTATTCAGAGCCACTGGCAGAGTTCGGTGCTCGGCCTTTTTCATGAATCCGCACATGAAACGACTTCGACGCAGCGCAGGAACGCTGCTCCGATTCACGATCATGAGCTTGCTCGTCGCGAGCAGAGGAGGGCCTGTTGCGCCGCCCGCTGCCAGCTCGGGCCCCTACCGAGGCGCCACCATCGCCGTCACTCTCTGGGAGCCCGTGACCCCGCTGGCCCAACTGACTGAGGCCGCAGTTGGCAAAACATACTCCGAGTTGCGACGATCGCTCGATTCCTTTGCCGGGACGCTGCCAGACTTTCGGGAGGAGATGCGTGCGGCGAGCCGCCTAGCCGCAGAATCGGACTTGCCGGGCGTCTCGCCTGCCGACGCGGAGCTCGTTCGTGCCACGCTTGTTTCGAGCCTATCGGTTCTGTCGACCTTCAGTTGGAACAGTGTCGCGCTGCACGGTGATCCGCACTCCGGCAACGTCGTCAACACCGTAGAGGGCCCTCGCTGGCTGGATTTCGAGTCCGCCTGCATGGGACCGGTCGAGTGGGACTTGAGCGCCTTACAACAGTGCCCAACCGATATCGAATCTGAGCCCGCTCTGCTGAGAACACTCATCGCTCTCCGTCGCGCAGCCGTGGTGCTTTGGTGTGCCATGAAGCCGCACCCGTCCGCGGCGGAGTCGGAGGCGATCTCGCGTCACCTCGACGCCCTACGTGCTGAGGCTACGGGAACGTAGGTCGTCACAGCGCCCGCCCAGGGGCGGGTGCGGCTGCGCCACTGGCGAGCCGTCGCGAAAGCTTCCGCCCCTACCGCGACGCGAAATCTGACGTTTAAGTTTAAACTCAATGCCGTTCACTTAAGCAGCTCAGCAGGAGGGTGTTTTTTGGGGAATTTGCTGGCCTGAAGTTTGACGACCCGGGGATAGCTGCGTTTTCGGCGAGGGGGGAGGATGTAT
>DATHOI010000355.1:0-6815 GCA_035485095.1 Polyangiaceae bacterium
TACCGTGCCCTCGGGCGAGCCAGGCGTGAGTCCCAACGACGGGTCCGGCTTGTCCTCCGTGTCGTCTGCAAAGGCGGGCAGCGCGAGACACGTCGTCACCAGCAGCGCCGAGAATTGGAGGCCGCGCTTCATTCGAAACCCACTTTCTCTGTTCACGATTTTTTTCACGGTAAAGTCCGATTTCTGGCCGAAGAGGGAGCGCACGCTCACCACCACATTCCGAAGGAGACGGCGACCATCTGGTTATCCAAGTTCTGATGAGCGACAGGGTCCGTGCCCTGCGCCGCCGTGTGTGCGCCGTAGAACCAGCGCGCGTACTGCAGCGTGACGAGCTCGTGGCTGGTCCAATTGCTCTTGAAGTAGAGCTTCGGAGTAATCACGGTGAAGCTCTGTTCCGGATCCTTCGAGTCCGGTTCGACCGCGTCGAAGCGAGCGCCCAGGCCGAACCAGGATAAAAACCGGTACGTCCACTCGGTCGCGACCTTGTTGCGCGAGCGATTGTCGAAGGTCGGGTCTGGGCTCGTGGTCTGCGCGTGGTGAAAGGACACCATGCCGACGAGATCTGGCCCCTCACCCCAGAACGGCGCGGGGTAGCGGAGCAACGTGCCGAGGCTGAGCGTGTACTCGGTGCCCACCACGAACAGCGTGCCGTTGCCTCCCGAGTTCGGCCCCCACCAATCAGCGAACAAGCGAACCCCGGTGCCGCCGTAGGTATTGAGGCCCGTCAGATATTGTACGTTCTCGCCTTTCACGTAGGCCGCGGCGAGCGTGTAGTAGCCGTAGCGACCACCCAGCATGCGGAAGTCCGCTGCGACCTCGGTCATGCGCCCGTCTTTGAGGTGCGCTTCGTCGACGCCCTTCGTGTTCGTATCGTCGAACGGCTGGACGTTGCGGTCGTCCTGGCTCCAATTGTAGAAATAGTGAAGCCCCGCCTGAATTTGCACGTCCCCCTTGTGCAAAATGCCGACGTGCTCGTGATGCACCCACGATGCCGGCCAATATTGATTGGCGTAGCCCGTAGAGTTGTTGTTCGGGATGCCCTGTGGCGGGCTCGAGAGCACGCCGCGTATGCCTTGCTCGAACTGAAGCACGGTACTGCTCGTCAGGTCGTATTCCAGGTTAGCCGTCTCGCCGACACCCGGCACCCAACCGATGATGTACGGTGCGTACGCGCCCACGCCGTACTGGCCGAGCGCGCCGTAGTAGTTCGGCACCGCGCCGACAGTTAACGCCATGCGCACGCGGTCCATCGGCGGCACACGAATCGTCATGTAGACGTTGTTGATGAAGTACTGACTGCCCGGGTTGATGTAGCTGGCCGCTCGCGACGGGTCGTACGTCGCCATACTGACGTAGCCAGTGACGTACTTGTTGCCGTACTGAAGCGTCATGTCCGCCCAGCTTCCCGGAACGGTATTCGTGCCGGTGAACGTGCCGTATTGATCGGCAGTGAGCGGCACCGAGTGAAAGGCGATCGATGACTGATCGGCGCCCGGCGTGGTTTTGCGCTCGCTCCAACTCGTGCGCAGCGCGGCGCTGATGTAGCCCGTGAAATTGAAATTCCAGTCGTCGAGCGGCGACGGCGCAGCGAAGGCCGGGGTGAAGCCGCCCGGCACGCTGCCGACCTTCGGCACCCACGGAGCAACGCCGATGCCCAGAGTCTTCCGGTAGCCAGGGATGTAACCGGCCGGATCGAGGTCGTCCTTTGCGGCCGGTGTCTCGGGGGCTGGCACCGGAGCCGCTGTGTCGGCGACCGGGGCAGCACTCGCGTCATTCGCTTTGGGCGCGTCCGCTTTGGGCGCGTCCGTCTTGGGCGCCGCGTCGGCCGACTTTTCGTTCACCGCGGGAGCGTCGGACTTGCCGTCCTCTTTCGGGGCTGCCGCTTCTTCTGCGCGAGACAAGCGTGGAGCGAGTGCCACGCACGTGCCCACGAGCAGCGCCGAAATCTGGAGGCAGCGTTTGACCCCTCCCCGCACTTCGAAGCGAGTCATTCAGACCAACTTTCTTCGGACGACAACTGCAGCATCGAACCTCGGTAGAGCTCGCCCAGGAGCACGTTCAGGGGCCGCTTCCGCGCCAGCGCCTGCCGTTTGCCACCGGATAAGAAACGGCCATCTCGGCGCACAATAAGAGCCCTCAGAGCACGCCTCCCCGAGTCGGGAGAGTGCTGAATCTGGAATTGTACCGCAGGGCTACAGGGCATCATGCTCTCGAGTACGCCAGCACAGCGTATGCTGCCCGAGGAAATCCCTATTTATAATTTTTCTCGTTTTCCTGTTGGTTTTTTGCGCCAGGTGGCTTTCTTTCGCTCCTGCGCCGTCACCTCCGCTCGAGTGGGTTGGGGCGTGGGCCAGGTCATGCCCACTGGCAAGCGCTTTGCAGCTACCCCTTTACGGCGCCAGTCGACAGCCCGCTGATGAACTCGCGCTGCAGGGCGAAGAACAGAATCGCCGGCGGCACGATCGCGATCAGAGTCCCGGCCAGAAATACGCCGTACTCGTTCGCGTACTGCGCAATGTAAAGATTGAGCACCACGGGCAACGTCAGCTTGTCCTGGCTCTGCAGAAACACGTTGGGCGCGAAGAACGAGTTCCACGAGCCAAGAAAGCTGATCAGGCAGAACGCGGCGCTCATCGGGCGCACGAGCGGCATGACCAAGCGCAAGTAGATCCAGAACTCCCCGCAGCCATCGACTCGGCCAGCGTCGATCATCTCATTGGGCACGGCGATCATGGCTTGCCGAAATAGGAAAATGCCATAAGCGCTGACCACTCCGGGCAAGATCAGGCCCTGGTACGTGTCCACCAAGTGCAGGCGCACCATCAGCTCGTAGATCGGGGGCATCAGTAAAATGCCGGGGATCATCAAGGAACCGAGCATGAAACTCAGCAGCCACGCTTTGCCGCGAAAGTTGTACTTTGCGACGGCGTAACCCGCGAGCGAACAGAAAAAAAGCTGCAGCACCGTGCTGGTCGAAGCGAAGAACACCGAATTGAGCAGGTACTGCCAGAAGTACACCGTCCCCTGCACGCTCGATTTTCCAGCCAGTAGCTCCCGAAAATTGTTCAAATTGAGCGTGGCGCTCGACCACAGCCGGAGCGGCGGAAAAAACACGTATTCGTTCAAGACCGACTTGTCTTTGAACGCGGCGGCCACGAGCCAGACGAAAGGCGCGAGCACACCCGCCGAGGCAAGCGCGAGCAACACAATCTTCAGATAGCCGAGCGCCAAGCGCGGCCGGCGCGGCTCGCACGCATACAGCACGAAAAACAACGCGACCATCCCCAGCAACGCCCAACGCATGGAATTCACGGCTTGCTCCCTATTCCGCTGCCACGCCGGTGACACGAATTTGCAGCCAGCTGATCACGAAAATGATCACGGCGAGCGTCCAGCCTACCGCTGCGCCGAGCCCCAAATCACCGCCCGCGAAGGCGACTTGATACAGATAACCGATGACCGTCAGGCCAGAATTGTCCGGACCCGAGCCATTGGACTGCGGCAGTAGCGCCAACGGCAACTCGAACAACTGATAGGAGCCGATGATGCTCGTCACCACCACGAATACGACGACGTGCCGCATCGACGGCAGCGTCACGTACCAAAATACGGCGAGGGCATTGGCGCCATCGATGCTCGCCGCTTCCTCCAAGCCCTTGTCCACACTTTGTAGGGCGGCCAAGAAGTAGATCATGTTGAACCCGACCCAGACCCAAAGCGCCGTGATCACGATCGCCGGCATGACCAAGGCGGGGTTACCGAGCCAACGTTCCTCCAACCCCCAACCGAAGAGCGCCTGCGAGAAACGATTGATCAAGCCGTAGCGCGGCGTGAACAGCACGCTGAACAGGATGCCGACGAAGATCTGCCCCACCAAATTCGGGGAAAATAGCACGAGCCGAAAGAAGCCCTTCAGCTTGCTGTTACCCGAATTCAAAAGTAGCGCGAGCCCCAGCGAGAGCGGAAGCTGCAAGAACACCGAGCACAGCGCAAAGATCGTGGTGTTCTTCAGTGCCTTGTGAAAGACCGGGTCAGCGAGCAAGAACGTGAAGTTGTCGAGCCCGACGAAGACGCGACTCCGCGGTCCGTTGGTTTGATAGAACGCCAGCACCCCCGCATGCAGTAGCGGGTAGAGCAGGAAGACCGTCGTCAGCACCAAGTACGGAGCGAGAAACCAATACGGCGCGCCGCCGCGGTGCGTCTGTATCTGGGCGCGCGGCGCCGGGCTGCGCGGCGAGCGGCTCATTCGTCCCTCATGACCAGCGCGCGGCGCTCGGAGACGCGGCGCACGTAATTCTCGGCTTCCGCGAGCTCGCGGCGCACGACTTGCTCTAGGCCGGCATCGCCATTCTTCTCGAAGTACTCGGCGCCACGCAAGAAGGCTTCATTCAATTTGTCAGTCGCCAATTGGTAGAACGCCGTCGAATAGACACTCGGGGTCGAGGGCGCCAGAGACGCGTAGATCGAGCCCAAAGCTTGGCCCGAAAAGTAGGCATTCGGCTGGCGAAATTCCGGCAAGTTCCAAGCGTCTTTGAACGGCGGGATGATGTTGGTCGCGGCGAAGCGTTGACCGAGCGCTGGCTTGTTCAAATACAGGAACTTCGCAAACTCCCAATCGAGCTCCTGATGCTGACTTGCTTTGGTGATCACGAGCCCTGTGCCGCCCCAAACACTGGTACGCCGACCACCAGCTTCCCAAGCGGGCAGCGGCATCACCTTCATCTTCCCGGCGAGGTGTGGCAGGTCTGTTTGTGTCGTATACGTGCGCCAGTCCGGAGCCACATAGAAGAGAGCGAGGCCATCGGTCATCGCTTTCATGAGCGGCTGTCCCCAGCCGCAGTCCGTAGCAATGCGGTGTGCGCCTCGCGTCTGGTGCAGGTACCAAATGATCGTCGCAACCGTGCGCGGGTCGTCGAAAGTAATCCTACCTTCTGCGTCAAACAGGCCAACGCCGCGCTGCTCGAGCAGGAGCAGCAGACCGTCACTGCCACCGAGCGGCAGGTCGATCGCGTAGCGGTCGATGACGCCATCGCCGTCCAGATCGCGCGTCACTCGTTGACCCATGGTCACGAAATCTTGCCAAGTCTCGAGCTTGGATACGTCGATACCCAGCGCTTCGACGAGATCGGCGCGGTACATGAGCGCAACCGGGTGTACGTCGTGTGGCAACGCGAAGACGTGTCCGCGCGACGACCACAGGCTGAAGCGTGACTCGACCAACTTTTCCCGTAGGCCCTCCTGAGCGACGTGCTCTGTCAGGTCCGTGAAACCCACATCGCGTAGCGGTCCGGAAATGAAGTAGCCCATGGTCCCAGCTAGGAGCTCGACCATGTCCGGAACGGCCGTGCCCGCGAGGAGCGCGTTCTGCAAGCGCGAGGTCAAGCCCTGTTGGTGCACCAACTGAACGGACACGTGCACGCCGTGCGCCCGCTCGAACTCGGGAGCGAGCCTCCGATAGGCCTCGGCATGCAGCGGCGTGAACGTCGTAAATACGATGTCCGGCTTGGCAGAGGCGGGCCGACGGGTTGCGATCAGCAGCGCTGTCGACAGCACCGACACCATCAGGAGCCAAAAGGGCGCCTTGCCGTATGGGAATTTCTCGATCACCGCTGCCGGCAAGGTATCACGCTGATTTCCCAAAGAAAATCGTTACCACATATATCACCCGAGAAGGTATCGTTACCATACTGACCAAGTGCCTCAGCGCGCCGGCCGAGCTCGGCTGCTAACGGCGGAGAACTAAAGCGGATCGCTCCGCTCCGGCGTTGCTCGGCGAGTCACGGCGGATTCGCTCGAAATGTTCTCGCGAGGTGCGAGCGCGCCGGCCTGAGCGAGGCTCGGGCGAAACCTCGCTCGCGGGGCATCCCAGGAGCAACGTTCCCGTCGGGGGTTAGACCGCGACGCGCCTGCGGGTCTCAGCACGCGTCAACGGCGCGCCCGCGAGGGTCAGCTCACGCTTGCTCTCGCGAGGCTCCGGCCGCGTCCCCGGCCGATGTCAGTTCGTCTTGCGATAGAAGCCGATGTCGTCGATCCAGATATCCAGATTGCCGCCGGGGAACGCGACGACGAGCGCCTCGACCGCGGTGAGGTCCATGCCAGGAGAGCGCTTGTCGACGTTCCCTTGCCGCAGGTCGGTAAACGGGATCATGTAACGCTTCCAGTTCGTGTCGACCGGCGCCGAACCGAGCCAACTGTCGTTGCAGCGCTCCATCTTCTCGGGCGGGTCGGCGTCGATGCCGGGCCGATAGCAGTAGTTGGCGGAGGGCTGCGTGCTGTCCTGGAACACGTAGGGCTCGGGCGAGCATGTCATCGTGCCCACGCCCGGTCCCATGCCGATGTCCTTTTGCCAAAGCAGCGCGGCCTCATCGGACGTTGGATTGAAGATCATCGTCGGGATGGGTGTGTCCGAGCGATAGTTACAAGCCGTCTGACCGCAGCGGATGGACGGATCACCCGAGGGCCATTTGTCGACCTTGGGGTCCCAACAGTACGTGCCAGCTACATCCGGAACTTCCGCTGCGAAGCCTGAAAAACAGCCGCTGAGCGGGATGGATGCCGGATCTGGGCTGGCGTCGACAGCGGGATCCCACGGGGTACACGGCTTACCGTTCGTGCAGCTGCACACAGTGTAGATACTGCGGCAGGCCGCCTGATCAGGGGGCAATTGCTTGTTCAGGTCGTCCGCGACGGTGCGATCCAAAAGCCCCGGGCGGAAGCCGTCCTCTCCATAAAGCCCACGGCGAGCCCAGAAAGTAATGCCGTCCCAGGCACTCAGATCCGTCGACATGAGGCCAGGCACGAATATCGTGTCGTTT
>DATHOI010000356.1:0-16825 GCA_035485095.1 Polyangiaceae bacterium
AGGTGCGGAAACTCGTGCCTCAGTTTTTGACGCGCGACGAGGCACGGTTTACGGCGTTCGTGGCCGGTCTCGAGCCGCTCGCGCGCAAGTACAGCTCTTCGCCCATGCTGTTTGCGGAGCGGGCCTTGGTTGCGGCTGGAATGCCCGCCGCCGAAGCTCACGAACGGTTCACGTTTCTACGGGTGAAGAGCAGCAGGGACGCGAAAGCAAAGCAGAGCCGGGCGCGCAAGGCACCCTCACCGCGCAGCACGCCGCGCCGCTAGCTCGGCGGTCAACGCGGCGACGACCCCCCACTCCCCAGCCAACGCCGCGCGCTCGAGTGCGCTCGCCAGTGCTCGCTCGACGGCGTCGCCATCGCCCATTGATGGCCCAAGCGATGCTGCAAGTGGTGAGTCAGATGCGTCATTCTCTCGAGAAATATGCTTGTTCTCACGTGCATTTTCCGACTTAAAATCCCTCGATAGCAATATCGTCCCGGTTCGAGTCCGGGAGGGGCCACTAAGCCGGTCGCGTTCGCCGACGGCGAGAGCGATGACTTCATGACCGCCGCTCGCTCGCGCCCAGCGTGACGACGAGCTCGTCGAGTTGCTCGAACGTCTCGAGCGTCGCAGCGTCCATTCCGGAGGCCAGGGCAGCGTCGAGAGCTGCCTTGGAGGGATAGAGGTCGCTCATGACCACCAGCGTCTTGCCGGCTTTTTCCTCTAAAGTCACCGTGGTGACGGCCCCAGCGTCATCACCTTCGTCATTGGTCCAAACGAGGCGCGAGTGCGGTGTCACTTCGATGTAGCTTCCGAAGAACGCCATCGGCGTTGGGGCATCGCTCCCGAACTCTAAACGGTACCTACCCCCGACACGAACATCCATCTCGCACGAGAGCAGCGCAAGGCCCGTCGACTTCGGCGCCCACCAACGCTTGAACAGCTCGGGCTTGGTCCAAGCCTCGAACACGAGGCGCGCCGGGCCGTTGACGGTTCGCGTGACGACTAGCTCACGCTCGGACTTCCGTTCTATCGTCGTGCGGTGATTCATGGGGGTGGTCTCACTCTCTCTTTTTGCGTCCATCGAGCTTCTCCTTGCGTTTCAGCTCCTCGACAACCTCGTCCAACTCGTCGAAGCGTGCGGCCCAGAGCAGGCGGTACCTCTCGAGCCACGCCGTCTCATCCTCCAGCCGGCGCCGCCCCAGCTTGCAGGTCCGCACGCGCCCGACCTTCTCCGTGCTCACGAGACCGGCTTGCTCCAAGACGCCGACGTGCTTCTTCATGCCCGTTAGGGTCATGTGGAACTTCTCGGCAAGGTCGGTGATCGACGCGTCTGCACGTCCGAGTTGCTCCAGAACGCCGCGTCGGGTGGCGTCCGAGAGCGCGGCGAACGAGGCATCGAGGCGGGCCTTCGCATACTGAACCATACGGTTCAGTATCTAACGCACGGATTGACGGCATGCAAGGGCCGAGCGCGCGCCGCGTTGCCGGCCGCCTTCACCCCCAAACCGCCCCCTTCGATGCGCCGGCGCGTGGACTCCGCGCCCCACGTCACCCGAGACCACTGCTCGCCTAGCGCGGTCGAGCCGGTACGTCACCGCGACACGAAATCCGATGTTCAAGTCTAAACTTCAGATTTGAAATGAAAGAGGCGCTGGAGTTCCTCCGTTCCGCTGACCGCACTGGCAGCCGACGCCGGCAGTGCTCGGATTTCGAAACCCAGTCCACGCGAATCGCTTCGCGCGAGCTTCAAGTCGACCACCACCAAGCGGTGCGCGTAAGCGCTCGCTCGGCGGAAATCGCCGCCGAAGGCTGGGCCGAGGCACGCCGTGACGCTTGACCATCAAGTTGCGGGCGAGGTCGGACGTGCTAAAAAACTCATGTGGGGTGGGAGTTGGTCAAAAGCGAGGTGGGGTTGGCTCGATGAACAGGTTGCAGAGGTGGCTGGCGTTGACGATCGGCTTTGGCGCGTGGTCGAGCGGCTGCTCGCATGCGGATTGCCAATCTGATTCCGACTGTGGTTCGGACCAGCGTTGTGTGTATCCGGTCGCGGACGGTTGTGCGGCCAAGGGGGTGTGCCAGAGCCCGCCCAGCGGCACCAATTGCGATGCGCTCGCCGAGTACTGCGGCTGTGACGGCAGCCACGTCTCGGTCGGCTGCGGTTGGTCAGGCGGCTCCGTGCCCGTCGAGGGCTCCAACACGGGCGCCTGCGGGCACGGCAATCAGGAAGCCGGCGCGGCCTGCATGAGCAGCGCTGATTGCGGCCGAAGTCAGAATTGCTACTACCCAATCGCCGACGGCTGCTCAGCGACCGGAGTCTGTCTGGAAGACGACGGCGGGCCGCTTGCCTACGGCTGTGAGAACACACCAGTGTACTGCGACTGTGATGGCGGGCGCACGGAAACCGTATGCGGCGGTCATGACGGCTACGTCGCGGCGCCAGTGTCTCGCGCAGTCGATCAGCAGAGCGAATGCTCCATGCCGTCGACCTCCATCCTCGTTCCGACGGGGGACGCCGGACCTCAACCGTGATGCGCGCTCCGCTCGCCGGTGTGCAGAATCCCAGCCTCGGAAGAGCGGTATTCATTTTCGATGCGGCGCGTAATGCCCTCGGCGACCTTCTTCAGCTCCGTCTCGTCGGAGAGTGACGGAGTTTGGGCGCGCAGCTTGTCCGCGAGGCCAACGAGAACCCCACCCCACGCGAGCGCTTCGCGGTCCTGCACCGCTTTCACGTGCTCGGAGACAGCGTGACCAGCGGCCGCCGCGACCGAGGTCAGGTAGGCGAGCCAAGTGCCGGGCTTCAAAGGCTTGTGAGCGTCCCGCGGCACGTCCGGCGGCGCGACGTTGAAGAACGCCGAGTAAGGTCGCTCGACCGCGTACACCTTCAAGTGCTTGGTGAGCCCACGCGCAGTCTCCATTCGATCCATCGCGCATAGCACGGCGATGGCGCGCGCTTCGGCGGTCAGCTCGCCGAGATCGACGGTCAGCAACGTATTGAATGCGGCACTTTCGCCCAACGGCGCGACCGCGTCGGCTTCGTCAGTGGTGAGCTTTCCGCTTTCGCGTTCGCCCTCGATGTCCTTCTTGACTCGGTCGCCGGCGCGCCGCGCTAAGGTCACTTCGCGCTCGGCGTCCGCCACGACATCGATGAACTTACCGAGCTCGGCCGCGCGCGCTGAGCCGAGCGATTCAGCCTGCGCCGCTGCAGAGATTTTGTCTTTCAAGCTCGAGACCTCGACCGGGTCGAGCGCGCGAAGGCGCTCGGTGCGGGTCTTGTCGTACGAGCCGTACAATCGGTTCACGAAGGCGTCGCAACGCCGATCGGCCTCGGTGCCGCGCGCTTCCTCGGTGCGCGCCTCGGCGTCACTCCACACGCCCCCAAGCCAACACGCCACAGCCCCGATGGCCAACTGATGAGCCTCACCCTTCTTTGCGGACGGCTGAGTTTCGACCGGCGCGGCAGCAACCGGCGGCGCAGTGGCGTCAGCGGGGGGCGTGGCAGACACGGTCGGCGTCGGTGAAGACGCCGCAGTTTGCCCCACGGCAGAGCCGCCACAGGCGAACAATAGCCCACAACCTGCGACTGAAACAGACTTGCGCCAATTCATGAGACGACGAGATAGCACGCCGCGTGCCAGGTTTGCAGAGCAACCCTAGCTGCGCGCGATCTCGTCTGCGATATCTCGAATCTTCACGATTGAGCGCGCGTAAGGTAGGAGCTCGGCGCTGATGGTTTGGTCGCTGCCGATCAGCACCAGATCGACGTTCTCATTTTCCACCAAGTGTTGCACGACTTCGTGAAAATCACTGTCGCCCGCGGCGAGGTAGAGTTTGCGCCATTTGCGGTGGCTGTGTGAACGCATCAAGTGAAACGCGAGCCCAACATCGACGGCCTTTTGTTGGACGAGCTCGAAGTGGCGGGAGGTCTCCGGGTGCAGCACGGGGCCACCGCCCCAACTAGTCGGCCAGAAGAGCGCCTTCTTCTGCAACCAGTAGAGCTTGACGCGAATGCCGGGGCCGTCCGGCGGTGGATAAGAGAGTGCGCTGTGAAACGCGCTTTGCTTGGCGTTGCTCGGGTCCGGGTCGGCATTGAAATAGTAGGCATCGTCGATACCTTCGCCGAAGGTCGTTTCCAGGTAGCTGCGGAGCTTCAAGTAGTCGAGGCGATCGCTCCGTTTCAGGCTCTGCCAAACCTTGAATAGGTAGGCGCCGTCGATGAACCAGGCCGCGTTCGCAGTCACCCGCCGCTCCGGAGAAAAGCCGCAAACCGGGCGAAATGCGCAAACCGCGAAAGATGCAGGAGAAACGCCATCGGTTGCGCAGGTTAGCGCCTTTTTGAAGAGCGCCCCGCGCTTTCCCCGCGAAGGGGAAAAGAATGCTCTAGTATCTCGAGTTCTCGGTAAGGCGAGAAATTGCGAAGAGGATGACGGGAGACCTCGCACCACAGGACCGGCGCCTGCATGGGTTGTCGGACACGATGCGCGCCTTTGCGGAGGCGACGACAGACTACCAGCGTCTGCTTTGCACCGTGGCCGAGCGGCTGACGAATTTGGTCGGGGACGGCTGCGTGCTCGTGCTCGTATCCGAGGACGAGCAAAGTCTCAGAACGGGCGCGTTGTACTTCGAGGACAGCGCGTTGATGATCAAGGCGCAGCGCTTGCTCACGCGGGGCAACATCCCGATCGAGAGCTCGGTGTTGGGGACACGCCTGATTCGAAGCCGCCAAGCCGTGATCATCAAGGACACGCGTCCCGAAACGCTGCGCACCTTCCTGAGCGCCGAGAACGCGGAGGCCGTGCAGGCGCTCGGCTTGCGGAGCCTGCTCGCGCTGCCACTAGAGATCCACGGCCGGGTGGTGGCGCTGGTCGCGTTACTTCGAATTGGCCCCGATCGTCTGCACTTCGACGCGGAGGATGAAGCGCTCGCGCGCAGCCTGACCGAGCACGCAGCGCTCGCCATCACCAACGCGCAATTGCTCGAGGCGCGTCAGCTCGAGATCGAAGAACGCAAGCGCGCCGAGGCCCAAGCCAAACAGTTCGAAGCACTGGTTCAGCACAGCGGTGACTTCATCGCCATGGCGTCGCTCGAAGGGCGCGTGCTGTTCGTCAACGACGCGGGCCGCAAGCTGACCGGCATTTCCGAGGACGCGGACGTGTCCGAGCTGTCTTTGACGGCCTTTCATACCGAAGAAGGAATGGCGCGCGCGCCCATCATTCGCTCACAGGGGCGCTACCAAGGGCCCGGGCAAATCCGTCACCAAGGCACGGGCGAGCTGATCGATACGCAAGTCAGCTCATTCATCGTGCGGGACGCGCACGGTGAGCCATTCGCCTTCGCCACCGTCCAGCACGACATGCGCGAGATGAAGAGCCTCGAAGCGCATGTTCGCCAAATGCAGCGTTTGGAGGCGCTGGGGCGCTTGGCTGGCGGCATCGCTCACGACTTCAACAACATTCTGTCGGTCATTCTCAGTTACAGCACGATCTTACTGCGCGAGCTCCAGCCGGGCACCGCGTCTGCGGAAGACGTGCAGGAGATCCACGCAGCGGGTGAGCGCGCGGCGCGTTTGACACGGCAGCTCTTGGCGTTCGGCCGCCGCCAAGTGCTCGAGCTGCGCATCGTGGACTTGAATGAGGTCGTGGCTGGGATGGAGAACATGACCCGGCGCTTGCTCGGTGAAGACATCACGCTCAAGACACAGATCTGTGCGCCGCTCGGCAAGGTGAAGGTCGACGTGGGGCAAATCGAGCAGGTGATCCTCAATTTGACGTTGAACGCGCGCGACGCGATGCCCAAAGGTGGCGTGCTCACGATCGCGACCGCCAATGCCGAGGAGCCGTTGCGGCCTGGGCAAGGAGCGCGACCCACGGTGATGCTGTCGGTGACCGATACCGGCGCGGGTATGGACGAAGCCACGCAACAGCGCGCATTCGAGCCTTTCTTCACTACGAAGGCGTTGGGCAAGGGCACCGGCTTGGGTCTTGCCACCGTGTTCGGCGTCGTCGAGCAAAGTGGCGGACGCATTTCGTTGTCCAGCGAGGTCGGCCGCGGCGCGACATTCGTGATTCACTTGCCGCGCTGCGACGAAGCACCACCGCCACCCCCGCCTCGCATGAGCCTGCGACCGACGCCCAGCAGCGGCCGCGAAACAGAGACCATTTTGCTCGTCGAAGACGAAGCGCAAGTGCGCAAGTTGATCCGTCAGATTTTGACGAACGCGGGCTACCGCGTACTCGACGCGGTCGATGCACTCGACGCCTTACGGTTGAGTGAGACGTTCGACGGCCCCATCGCGCTCTTGGTGACCGACGTCGTGATGCCGACCATGAACGGACGCGAGCTCGCGGAATTGCTCAAGCGCACCCGGCAGCAAACGAAGGTGCTGTACCTCTCGGGCTACACGGACGACGCGATCGCGCAGCACGGTCTGCTCAATCCGAGCGTGGCCCTGCTACAAAAGCCCGTCACGCCCGACGCACTGCTACAGCAAGTGCGAACCGTGTTGGACACGCTGCCGCCCAGCAGTCACTGACGCTTCAATTGAACACGGCGCTGATGCCGAGCGTGAACGAGCGCGCCCAGGCCGAGATATCCTCGCCGGCTTTCGTGTCGCTGGTGCGCATGCCCATCAGCCGTAACTGCGGGCCGAGCGCCCACTGGCTACCGACCCAAAAGTCGTAACCGAACCAGGCCGCGCCGCCGACACCGCCCGCGCTCGTGGTCTTTCCGCCGTTCGTGCCGTTCACGTCCTGAAAGCTCTGAGCTGCTAGGCCGACCATACCGCCGAGGTGCCAGCCCTTCGTCGCGCCCGGAAAGCCGTCGATGAACGGGCCGAGTAGCGTGCTGAAGCCGCCATGGCTGCCGACGCCCGCGCCCCCGCGTTGGTAGTCAGCGCCGAACAACGGCTCGAGCAGCAACGCACCACCGATGGACACGCCCGGACTGGGCGAGCCACCGATCAACAAGTCGAGCGACATGCTGCCGCCTTGCTCGCTGAAGTCTTGATTGGCATGGTTCCCGTCACTGAAGCTCGCGCGGTAGTCGCCAAAGCCCAGGCTCGCACGCAGATAGAACCCCTCATGCAGGTGGTAGGTGCGCTGCACGGGCCGCCCCACCGCCGGTGTGTCGAGGTTGATGCGCGGAGCAACGGGCAACGCGGGCTGCGTGGGCGTTGCTGCCTGGATCGGCTGCGGCGAGTCATCGGCCGCTCGCGCCGCACTGGCAACGCCGAGGGTAGTCACAGGGACGAGCAAGAGTAAGTGGGCTTTCATCTCGGATCGCTCTGAATCATGGGCTCGAAACCTCGGACGGCTAGCGAGAGAAATCCATTCATCGGGCCGGGGCCCGCTGGGAGGCCGGGCGAGGCGTTACCGGTCGTCGTTTATTGGGGATTTCTGAGGCCTGCGCCGGCCGCCCTAAAAAACCGCGTACGGTTGCCGTTTCGCTATCGGGAGCCGCCCGCGCCATGTCCGACGACCGCCTGAACTGGACTTTCACCGGCGCCCCGGGACAACCGGGCGCGGGTGGCGCCATCCGGTCGCTCACCACTAACGACATCAACATGGTGTTCCAACCCATCGTCGATGTTGCGACCGGCGTGCTCTTCGCGCACGAGGCGCTCGTGCGTTGCAAGCTACCGCAGTTTGCTGCGCCACCGATCTTGTTCGCCGCGGCCGAGAAAGAGCGAGCCTGTGGTTATCTCGGAAGCGTGATCCGGCAGCAGACGTTCGAGCGTTGCACGGACGCCGCGCTGTTCATCAACGTGCACCCGGAGGAGCTCAGCCAACGTTGGCTGGTGCGACCGGACGACCCGCTCTACTTTCACGAGCGCGAAGTGTATTTGGAGATCACCGAATCCGCCGCGTTCACTCACTACGACTTGTGCATGAGCGTGCTCAAAGACGTTTGCGCGCGCGCAGGCGTGCACCTCGTCGTCGACGACTATGGCGCCGGGCACTCGAACCTGGGGCGCATCCTCGATCTCAATCCGAAGATCGTGAAGCTGGACGGCGCGCTGATTCGCGGCATCGACAAGGATCCACGGCGGCAGATCATGGTCCGCCACATGGTCGCGCTATGCGTGGATTTGGGCGCAAAGGTCGTCGCCGAATGCGTCGAAACAGTGGAGGAGCTGAAAGCCGTCGCTGATCAGGGCGTACACTACGCGCAAGGCTACGTGCTGGCGCGCCCCGCCTTCCCAATGCCCGAAATCAATTTCCCGCTCGCGCGACGCGGAACCGGAACAACCGGCGCGCGGCTGCGACCGCCACCGAAACCGGGCATAAAAGGCCTGACTCTAGATACGACTGCCGCAAGCCCCGCCGCGGCCAAGGGTAATTCCAAGAAGCCCTCCAAGAGGCCGTCCAGGAGGCCCACGCCGCCAGCCTTGCCCGCGCAAGCCAAGCGACCGCCGCCCCTGCCCGGCGCTCGATAGGCCGTTGGCACAGCGCAGACTAATCACCCTAAAGGGTGATATTTGCCGTGGCCCCGAGCTCGAAACAAAGCAACGCGCTCGAGCTGAGAGTTCGTCGCGAAAAAGAGAATGACCCTTCTGGGGGAGTTGAAAAATCCACTCCCACACGCCAAAAACCTCGGTAAATATTGATATTTGACCACGTTTTTACCTGAACGTGCCCGACTCGCGTGGTACACAAACTGCGACCTTCGTTGGCAGTCATCGTCCTGCGCCAGAGGGGGCGAAAGGGCAACCTCCATTGTCGAACGCACGAGTGTTCCTGCGTCTAAGCTACGGCGCCTGTTTGCTGAGCCTAGCCGCGTGCGCGCAAGGCATCCAAACGCCGAGCGCTGAAGATCTGACGGACAACACCACCGGTGGCGGCGGCACGGGCGCGGTGTCGGTCGCGAACACCTCATTCTCTGGCAGCAGCACGGTCAGTAGCTCGGGGAGCACCAGCCAGGGCGGCAGCTTTGGCGCTTCGGGCTCTGGGAGCGGCGGCTCGAGCCTGGGCGGAGCCACGGCAGGCAGTAGCTCCGCGGCAGGCAATAGTTCCGTAGGCGGCACGCTGGGCGCCGCCGGCTCGGGCACGGCTAGCGCTGGCACAGGTAGTAGCGTCGGAGGCGGCACGGGAGCACAAGGCTGCACCTATGCTCAACCCGGCGACGTGGGCTTCGTCCTGCAATACAAGTGGGAGAATGCCACGGACTCGATCTATTTCGATGTCGAGATCGACAACCCGAACCAGCGCACGATCACGATCGGCGCTCTGAAGTTCCGCTACTACCTGGTCACGAGCGATCTCGGTACGCTCAGCACTGATTTTTATTTGCAGCAGATCAAGAAGTTCAACGGCACGACTCAAGACCTGGACGTGACGCCCACCGCGACGGTGACGGACAGTTACCTCGAGATCGCCTTCCCCGGCAGCATGTCGACGCTTGCGACGGGCGAGTCCTTGACCGTCAAGGTCCATACTCACAACACCGACTACAAGATCCACGACGAGACGCTGGACTACTCGTACAGTCCGTCCACCACGCTCATCCCGTGGTGTAAAATCGTGCTCTTCGAACAGACCGCGATGGCCTGGGGCACACCCCCGCCCTGAGCTCGGCGCGCACTCGACGCCTGAGGGACGCCCGTGGCGTCACCTCAGAGCGTGAACGCGAGATCCAGGTTCTCGCCGCGATTCTGGCACTCGAAGCGGCCGTCTCGGACCGCCAGCTCGCGGCCATTCAACAGCGCTTTTTCGCCTAAAAACCCGCGTAGCACGAAGCGCACGCGGGTTCGCCGGTGCTCCGGGAAGCCGTCACCGGAGCTCCGCGCCGTAACCGTGACCTTCGACCCGTGACGAGCCACCGCAAAACGAGTGCGCAGGAACGCGCCACGTTGGTGGGCGTTGGTGAGGCCGTCGTCTTCTTGCAGCTCGCTGAACGTCTCGCCGTCTTCTTCGGGGACGATCACGTGCAGCTCGAGCACGTCCGGCTGATGGTCCATCGTCGATTGCGGAGCTTCTGCGTACATCGGAATCACATAGCCGCCGCGCGCGAAGACCGGAATGCGTTCGAGCGGCGCTGCAGCCGTGATGTGTTGCCCGCCGGTGTGGCGTTCACCAGTATAGAAGTCGAGCCACGTCCCCGGCGGCAGGTAGACGTGACGCGCGGTGCAGCCCGCGTGCATCACCGGCGCAACGAGCAGTGCTTCACCAAATAGGTAAGCGTCGTCGGTTTCGCGCGCTTGGCGGTCGTGCTGAAAGTCGAACACGAACGGCCGTTGCACCGGCGCGCCGGTCTCGCTCGCGACCACGAAAGCGCTGTAAATGTAGGGCAACAAGCGATAACGCAGCTCGAGCGCGGCGCGCGCCAGCTTCTCGGCGCCCGGGCCGAAGCTCCACGGGTACTTGTCGGGCTCGCCGCGTTCACTGTGGTAGCGGCAGAACGGCGTGAGTGAGCCGTATTGAGTCCAGCGCGCCGCGAGCTCGGCGCTGGGGCTCGCGGTAAACCCGGGAATGTCCCCGCCGACGAACGCTTGACCCGAGACGCCCATGCCGGCCGTCATCGGCACGCTCATCGCGACGTGCGACCAATCCGCGCAGTTGTCGCCGAGCCACTGCGCGGCGTAGCGCTGAATGCCGGAAAACCCAGCACGACTCAGAATGAACGTGCGCAGGTTGGGCTCGGCCTCGAGCAAGCCCTGATGCGTGCCCATGGCCATGAGCAACGCGTACTGATTGTGGAAGCGCTCGTGCGGGTAATTCTTACCATCGCGATCGAAGCGCATCGCGAACGGCGCGACCTCGCCGGTCGCTGGCTCGTTCATGTCGTTCCAGATCCCGGCAATGCCGGAGCCGATGTGCGCCGCATTCAGCTTGCCCCACCAGGCGCGCGCTTCTTTCTTGGAAAAATCCGGAAAAGCCGTGCGGCCCGGCCAAACTTGGCCGATGTACACGTTGCCCGCCTCGGTCTTGCAGAACAGATTTTTTCCGAGGCCGTCATCGAACACCGCGTAGCCTGGCTCGAACTTCACGCCCGGATCCACGATCGTGATGATGCGGAGCTGCTGTTCCTTGGCCTTGGCCAATAGACCCGGCACGTCCGGGAATTTCTCGGTGTTCCACGTGAACACGCGGTAGCCGTTCATGTACTCGATATCGAGCCACAGCACGTCGCACGGGATCTTCCGATCTCGGTACTGCTGGCCAATGCCCAGCACGTCCTGGTCCGTGTAGTCGTGCCAGCGACACTGGTGGTGTCCGAGCGCCCAGATCGGCGGCGCCGAGATGCGACCAGTGATGAACGTGTAGCCTTCGAGCACGGCCTTCATGCTCGGGCCGGCGAACACGTACTCCGTGTATTGACCGCCGTGAAACTCGACGCGGTACACGTCGCGCGCCTCGAACTCGAAGTTCGCCTTGTAACCGTTGTCCAGAAAGGACCCCGACAATGCCGCAGAGTCCGCGCCCGCGCGGCAATGATAAAAGAACGGAATCGACGTGTAATACGGGTCGAAGCTCGTGCTCAGGCCGGTCTGCGTGTGATCGGCCTCGGGTAGGCGATTGAGATTGAGCACGTCGCGCGCCAGCACGTCCGTGTTCCACAAAATGAAGTTTCGACCGCGCCGGTTGAACGCGCCCGTCTTCTCTCCAAGCCCGTAGATCGCGTCGTGGCGAGCAATGCGCCGCGTGAGAATGAACGAGTCATTGAGCTGCACGTAGCCCACGGAACGCCCCGTCGGGCCGACCGCGTCCTCGAACACCACTGAGCCGTCCGCGCGGTACACGGCGAGGCCAAACCAGGCGCGCGCGATGACCAGCTTGAGCTCGGCCGTCTGCAGCGTGATCGCTTCTTCTGTCTCCGTGATTTGGAACGCGGGCAATTCCGGCAGCGCGAAGTCCGCGGCAAATGTGGGAGCTTCGTCGAAGGTCCCCGCGCGCGAGAGCTTCAAGCGCAAGACGTCCGCGCGGATCACTTCCGCGCGGAATTTTTCTTCCCCCACACCCAGTAACAGACCTCGCTCGATGCGTTCGAGCGAGGTCACCGCTCCGAGGCCCACGTGATATTTGGAATTGATACTCGCGCGGGCCACTCGGTCTTTTTTCCTTACTTCTTGACGGGCGTCATTTGGGATTTGCGAATCGCCTGCATGAAGTGGTCTGGGCGGAGCCACTTGCCCTCGGAGTAATAGTCGTAGTTGCGGTTGATGCCGGTGCCTTCGCCGAGATCATTCCAAGTGGCGAGGACGAGTAGGTCGGCATCCGACGAATCCGCGAGCACTTTTTCGAGCACGGAGGCGTCCTTGACCAGCAGTTCACCCGGCTTGGCCGTGGTGCCGGGTCGGTCGCGACCGACCGGGTCCCACTTGACCATCGCGTGATCCATCGTGACGCCGTTCATCGTCGAACGGCTGCGCTTGGTCGGCAACGTGAACGTGTACCACTTGAACTTCTGATCGGCCACCTTGTCCATGGTCTGGTCATCGAAGTACTTTTCATCCACCGCCAAGAACGGCTCCTCACCGAAATCCGCCTTGAACATCTCCTTCATCTTCGCGAACACCGCCGCCGACTTGTCAGCCGGCTCGAGCTTGCCCGCGTTGTAGAAGTAGATGAATGGCTTGCCCTTGAAACGGTACCAGTGCTTCTTGTCGATCTGTTTGAAGAACGGCTTCCACTTCGCTTCATACAGAGTCTTGGCGGTCTTGTCGGTTTGACGGAAATCCGGCTTTTGCTTCCAGAACTCGCTGAACCAGGGCTCACCCCACGCCCAAGTGTCATCGAAGAGTGCGACTTTGATGGGGTCCTTCAGGCTGTCCAGCGCCTGCTCGAGGGGCTTCAGCTTGCCTTCTTCGATATCCGGGCCGTACGTGTTGGGCATCAGGAACGAGAGCCCGGCATACTTTGCGTCTTGTAGCTCGCGCTTCCAAAAGCCGGGCTCGCTCGCCACGTAGTAAGCGCTCGAGGTTTTGTCGAAGGCCAGCGCTGGCGACTTCTCTGCCATGCCCGGAGCATGTGTGTTCGCCCAATCCATGCCGCAGTTCACGGCGGCGGGGCAATTGAAGAAGAACATCAAGACGGCGCCGATCTCGCGCGCGGTCTTCTTCTGGGGCGCGTCCCCGAGCTCGGGCTGAGCCTGCCACGGATCGGAGTAAGTGAACTCACAGCGGCGTGCGGCCTGCAGGCACATCGTGCGGAGCACATCGACGCGGCGCGTCTCTTTGCCGTGCACGAGCTTCTCGGACCACTGCTTGAGCTCCTCACCGGTCGGCTCTTGCCCAGTCGCCTGGCATTTGGCCGCCCGGATGAACGTGGCCGGCGTGTGCCCGAGGTTCACATCGGGCTTGTCCACCTTCTGGCAGGGCCCGGTCCAATCCGGCTTGAGCGCAAAGGGCGCGGTCTCAGCGTCGGTAGGTAAAGGTACGGGCAACGCGGTGGCGGTCGGTGCGGCAGCAGGCGCAGCGGCGTTATCGGGCGTGTTGCCGGCTGTTACTTGGCCTTGGGCAGCGCAGCCCGCGCCGGCCAGCGACCCCAGAACTGCGGCCATCTCAAAAAACCTGCGAATTTCGGCAAAATTGCCGTTGCTTGCTGAATTCGTACTTCGCTTCATCATGTTGGGGCCCTCGTTCCCGTTTCCTAGCTGAGAATGGTAGAGTAAGTCGATCGCGTGAAAGGCTCCGATGCCCTCCCGGAAAGCTGAACAGATCGCGCTCGTCCTTCGGGAAGAGATCCTGTCCGGCGCGCGCGCACCGGGTGCGAAGCTGCCCACCTACGACGCGCTGATGGAGCAGTTCCAAGTCACGCGGCCGACCGTCGCGCGCGTGCTCGACGCGCTGCGTGAAGAGGGGCTCGTGAGTGAAAAGGGCGCGCGCGGCGTGTTCGTCGCGGAGCGCTTTCCCCATCACGACCGCTACCTGTGGGTGACGAGCGAGCAACCCGGGTCGCTCGAGTGGACCAGCTTCATGGCCACTTTTTTGGATTTGATCGAGCGCGGCGAGACCGGCATTCCCGGACAAGTGGTGCCGCTCGTGGGTGTGGACGGCCGCGTCAACAACCCCGCTTACAAGCTGCTCTGTGAGGTCGTCGAGCAACGGTCCGCCGCCGGGCTGCTGTTGATGAATTCCTCGACCGTGTACCAGTTGCCCGCGCTCGAGAACGCGGGCCTGCCGCGCGCCGCGATCTGGGCGCCGCTGCCGCATGCCGGCCTGGTGAGCCTCGCTTTCGACTCCCTGCTCGAACGCGCCTGTACGCGGCTGATGGAAAAGGGCACGCGGCTCGCAGTAATGTCGCCGCACGAGCCCAATCTGAAGGCAGCCGAAGCGCTCTTGCAGGCGCAGCGCTTCCCCGAGAATCGGATTTGGCCGCTGCACGTGGCGGTCGTCGGTTGTGAGCGAGTCACCGAGTTGCTCTTCGACCGCACTGACCGTCCGGACGCCGTGCTCGTCACCGACGACAACTTGATCGAACCGTTGCTGCGCGGCCTCAAGCGGGCGAACGTGGAGCCCAAGCGCGACGTGTACGTGCTGGGCCACTGCAACTTTCCAAGGCCGATAGGGCTGAGTCAAGGGGTTGAACATATCGGGTTCGACGTGCGAGAAATTTTTGCGGCGGCCAAAGCTTGCATCGATGCACAGCGCGCGGGCGAGACCACGCCGACACGCACGGTTCATCCGCGCTTTGCCGACGAGCTCATTCAGCCCTTGCCTGCACCATCCAAACCAGCGCACAGCCGGCCCGTACAGAGTACATAAAGCGCGTTAGTCACTTGCTCGCGGCGCACGACTGACATCATTGTCGCTCGGTTCAGTGTACTCCGTGTGACCAGAAAATAGCGTAAAACAGCGCATTTTTCGGCAAGCGAGGGCGTGCACGGCGCAAGCCGTAATTGGCACTCTGTAAGCTGCGATACGGAGTCTGCCTCTCGAACAGAACGCCGTTCCGTACTACCAACTTTGCTGATCGAAATTCACAAGTCAAAGCAAATCGCGGTCAATTTCCAGCGTTTACTGAGTGAGGCACCGTGCAAGTGAGTATGCGCAGAAACGCTTAACTCCGCAGTAAACCTTGTAATTTGACCACGTTTTTTGTTGCCGGTGAAACACTGCGTGGTACGTTCTATGGACGCGCGGTTAGCGAAACACAAGGTACCGATTTCGGCCTTATTCGCGCCCGAGCGCACCTGAAGCGCCCGCCGAGCCAGAACATTCTGGCTGTGACTTTTCCGTACACCGGGGTTGAGCCGCACAGTGCAGCCCATGCCTCGGACAGAGCGTGAATAGCATCGCCCCAGTGGGCGAGAAGGATTCGCTATGCGATGGCTTGCCCTAACTGTAGTCGTGACCGCCGTAGCCGCGGCCTGCAGCACGAAACCCGGCGGTGGCTCTCTGACGACGTCGCGCACGGGCAGCGGCGGTGATGGCAATAGCGCCGGCTCGACTAGCCTCATCACCGGCAACGGCGGCACTGACGGCTTGAATACCGGCGACGGTGGCCCGCCCTCGGTCGCGGGCGGCACGATCACCGCCGCGGGCGGGACCAGCATCACCGTCAACGGTCAGCCGAAGAGCGTCGCGCTGACCGCCACGCTGAACGGCGCCCCGGTCACGGGCACGTGGACGACCAGCGACACGACCATCGGTTCGGTCGGCAGTGACGGCACATTCCAGGCCAACGGCTACGTCGGCGGCACGGTGGATGTGTCGCTGCTCGTCGGCAAAGGTCAAATCAAGATCACCCTCACGGTCGACGTCGACATCACCGACAACCCGGCCATGCTCTCGAGCACGGACCAAACCGCGCTCACCGCCGGTGGCCCCGCTGATCCGACCTTCAAGTTCTTGTACCCGTTCGATGGCACAGTGTTCCCGCGCGGGCTGCCCGCGCCGCTGCTCCAGTTCGGTGACGGCAAGACCGTCACCAGCACGGCGAACGCTGCGTACGTGCACGTGACGACCGCGCACTTCAGCTACCAGCAGTTCGGACTCGGCGGCACGCCGGTGCGCGTCGTGATCCCGGACGCGGTGTGGAAGGGCGCGACGCTCTCGGCGGGCGCAACCGATAAAGTCACCGTCGCGGTGAGCAAGCGCACGGGCACGACGGTCACCGGACCCGTGACGGAGAACTGGAGCATCGCGCAGGGCACGCTCAAGGGCTTCATTTACTACAGCACGTACAAGAGCCCGCTCCTACCCGAGGTCGGTTCGGACCCGAACAGTGCTGGCGGCATCTTGCGCATCAAGCCGGGCGTGACCACGCCGGAGATCGTGCGCAAGGGCTGCATCGTGTGTCACTCGGTGAGCGCCAATGGCAGCGTGCTCACGGCAGCCTGGGGTCCCGATCTAACGAACCCGACCTCGAGCGACGCCGTCGATCTGAGCGTGGCGACGCCAACCCCCACGCCGCGCGGCGCACCGACCAACATCGGCCAACAATATGCATTCGCGGCGCTGACGCCGGACGGCACGTTGGCGCTGACCAATGGCAACCCGAGCAACGCCCCCCCCTACGAGCCGCACGGGTTCAATGGCGGGTACAACTCGGTGCTGGTGAACACGTCCACCGGGGCGCCGGTCGCCTCGCCCTCGCTCACCCAACTCGTCAAGGCTGCGCAGTGCCCGACGTTCTCATCGGACGGCAAGCACGTCGCGTTCGTCAACGGTGACGTTTCCCCCGCTCAGCGCGTCCTGTCGATCATGGACTTCGACGGCACGTCGACCTTCTCGAACATGAAGACGCTGCTCACCGTGTCGGAAACGACGACCAACGCGCTGGCCGCTTCCTCCGGCAGCACGCCTTCGCCCAGCGCGCCGCAGCCAAAGACCGTCGCCTGGCCGTCCTTTACGCCAGACGGCAACGGCATCATCTATCACTTGGGTGACTCGTTCGATTCGAGCGGCT
>DATHOI010000357.1:0-3752 GCA_035485095.1 Polyangiaceae bacterium
TAGGCGACCGACAGCCCCATGATGCCGGCTCCGATCACGACCACGTCCGCGTCTGATTCGGTCACCCCAGAAAGCTTAGCTTCGAAATGAGCGCAGCGCGAAAACGCGCGCCGGCGGCGCTAGCAGCTAGTTGCGCGCGAGCTTGCTTAGAATCGCGTCGTGGACGCGGCCGTTGCTGGCAATGATGCCGCGATCATTGCCGAGCTCCGCCGCGCGGTAGTCGAAGAATGTGCCGCTGCTATCGGTCAGCTTGCCCCCGGCCGCCGTGATCAGCGCGTCTGCAGCGCACGCGTCCCAGCGCTTGCCCGCATAGTGCGGCGCGACGTACGCGTCCGCGCTGCCCCGAGCCACGGCGGCCGCCTTGAGGCCTGCGCTACCCAGGGCGATCAATTCGCGCGCTCCAAGACCGGCCAGCGCCTGTTCGAGCGCAGGGTTCCTGTGTGAGCGCGACCCTACGATGCGCGCCTCCGACAGCGCCGCGGTGTCACTCACTCGAATCGATTGGCGTGAGGCATCGGCGTTCACTTGATACGCCCCTTTGCCGACCTCTCCGAGCCAAGACACGCCCGACTCGGGTGCGTGAATCACGCCGGCTGTCGCGCGTTGTCCTTCGACATAGCCAATCATCACCACGAACTCGCCGTTTTTCGCGACGAACTCACGCGTGCCGTCCAGTGGGTCGACGAAAAAGATTCGCTCGGCGTCGCGGTAGCCCGCAAAGGTCTCGGGCTCGCTTTCCTCGGCGACGATCGGCACGCCGGGGTACAGCGCCGCGAGTCGCTCGCAGATCAGCGTGTTGGCTTGGCGATCCGCTTCGGTGACCGGATCGCGAGGGGCTTTGAAGTCGACGCCGAAGTCGGTGCGATACACGTTGCGAATCAACGCGGCGGCGTCGCGCGCGATGGCGTCGAGCGTCTCGGTGAGCGTTTGGCTCACGCCGAGACACCCACGTTGGCGAGCCGAAGATCGAGCGCTGAGAGCGACTCGGGGCTGAGGTAGGGTGGCTCCTTGCCCGCGTCACGCAGCAGTTGGTCGAGCTGCAGCGCGCCGCGCGGACCGAGCACGGCAGAGCTCACCCGCTCGTTGGCAAGCACGAAGCGCAGCGCTGCCGCGCGCAAGCTGGTGACGCTTCCGGCGACGCACGGCCGCAGCGCGTTGAGCTGCGAGATGCGCCGCTTCAAGTCATCCGATGTCCAGCGTTCGGCGCGGTGATCGCCGCTGGCGAACTCTTTGTTCGTGGGCCATTGCCCGCACAAGAGCCCATGCGCGAGCACGGAGCGAGCCAGTACGGCCAGGCCTTTTTCACGGATTTCCGTGTCCAGCTCGCGCAGCGTTCGGCTGTGAAACGCGTTGTACGCAAGCTCCAGCACTTGCGCGCCTTGCTTGATCGCCTCACGTGCCGTGGCGGTGCTGCCCACACTCACTCCCCAAGCGCGTAGCGCGCCTGTGGTCTTCATCTCTTCGAGCACCCCGCTCGCCTCACCACGTAGCAAGCTACGCTCGGAAGGATTGTGCAAGAGCACGACATCTAGCACCTCGCGCTTCAGTCGCTCTTGAGAGCGAGCGAAACTTTCGCGAATGAAGGCCGTCGCGAAGCTCTTCCGCGCAGGCGTTGCTTCGCGATTCGTGCCGAGCTTGGTCACGATGACCACGGGATTGTCTTTGTCGTCGCTCAGCCGTTCACCGAGCTTCTTTTCCATGGCACCCTTGCCATAGCTGTCGGCGGTTTCGAACAACGTGACCCCGAGGGCGCGCGCGCGATCGATGACCGAATCCTGCTCGGAGTCTGCCACGGGCGCGTAGCCGTCACCCGACAAGCCCCAGGTGCCGAGACCGAGCTCGGAAACCGAGAGCCCTGTGTTGCCGAGGGGACGCTTGCGCATGTCGGCGGTATAGCAAAGCTCGGCGAGCGCGGCCCGAAACTTATTGCGGCGCGGGGTACAGCCAATAGTGCGCGGCGCTGAACGGCTCGTCGGCAATCAACTCGACTTGCCCGACCCCGTGTGGCGCGTCGGTCGACAACCTCACGCTGTGCTCTTCGAAGATAGGGTCATTCACGGCCCAGCTCGCGACGACTTGCCCGGCGACGCGCACGCTCACGGTCGTTCGCGCGTCCGCGCCTAGCCGCGCTACGAAACGCGCGCCGGGCGCCAGTTGAAATCGAAATGAATCATGCCGGCGGTTCCTGCGCGCGCCGTCCATGACGATGCCGTTGCTCGATACCACGTCGTCAGCTTGCGTAGCGGGCAGCACCACGTAGTCGTGCTCCGCCTCGCTTTCGAGATCGGCGACATCGAGCACGTCGAGCGGGTTTTGATGCCAGAATTCAGCTGCCGCGGCTCGCTCGCCGGAGTTGAGGAGTGAGTAGTCCGCTTTGCAGGCGAGCATGGTCTCGCCACCGAGAATGGTCGCGTAGACCGTGCGCTCCGTCAGACACGTGCCCAGCAATCGTGGCATGCCGAACCATGCCGAATAGACGATGAAATGCGTCGGCAGCACGCTCAGCGGCAGCCGCTCATAGTGCTCGAAGCGTGAGCCCGTGCCCGCTGACCAATAGCGCGCCTCCCCCGCGGTCGTCAGCCCGACGATGTCGAAAATGGGGTGGTTCGAAAAGTAAGCGATGGCTCCGGTGTCGTTGACGCCAATGCGCGCATCCGGCGGGAGCGAGCGTTTTGCCCACTCTCCAAGTTCGACGTGTTGACTCGAAATTGCACGCGCACTGTCCGCCAGGTCCTCGAGCGCAAATGGAAATTTGCTGGCGAGCAAGGCGGCGAACGTCGCGCAGATCGCGTAACGCACGAGGCCAAGGTACGGCGTTAGCAGCGCGGCGAGCTCACCGAGCTGATCTGCCAGCGCGATCAGGCCGACCAACCAAGGTCCCGCGAATGGCCACAAATAGCGGAGTCGATTCCAGAGAAAGCTGTCGTAAGTCGTGGGCAGCAAGATACCCAGCCCGAGCGCGACCAAGAGCCAGGCGCGCGCCGTCGAGCCGCGCGCTTGCCCAGCGAAGATCAGCGCCGGTAACGCCAACAAAGCGATGAATCGCGAATGCGCTGGAACGTATGCGGCGCTCCACAGCTGGCCGTCGAGCAGCGTCGAAACGAACAGATGCACGTTGCCGAGGACCGCGTCGAGCAAACCGCTGCGCGTGAGGTACGGATTGAAAGGCAGCCACTTGACCAGCGTGGTGGTTTGGGTGGCATGGCCGGTGAAGAGCGCGTTGACCAACGGCGGCACCGCCACGAATCCGAGCGCGAGCGCCCCGAACGCGCGGCGCGCGCCGCGCTCTCCGAGAAATAGCGAGCTTGCGATGAGCAAGCTCGCGAGTGCGCCCTCGGGTCGCATCGCGGGCGCCACGAAGGCGAGCAAGAGCAGCTCCCAGAGCCCGTGTCGGTCACCCTCGAGCCATTCGGCGGCCCGTCGCGCAGAACGCATCAGTAGCCAAGCGAGTGGCACGACCTCCATGCCGCTGGCGGCAAACCAGGTGTTCGCACTGAACGTGAGCACCAACACGCCAGCGAGCCAGGCGACGCGCGGGTCGGTAACGCGCTCTGCGGCGCGCGCCGTCTCGTAAGCGAGCAGTCCGAGCGCTAGGAACCCATATCCCCACGCCCACGGGATGAGCGCGAGACCATGTGCGCCCAGCAACTGCGGTAGCGCCAGCAAGAGCGGCCAGAGCAGACTCGTGGCTCCTGCGACGGGCGCCGAGCCGCGCGAGTAGACGAACGGGTGCCCTTCAGCGAAGGAGCGCG
>DATHOI010000358.1:0-2912 GCA_035485095.1 Polyangiaceae bacterium
GCCAACGCTTCTGGGGAGACGCTGATCGCTCTGCCATGCGCCGATTGCGAGACTGGCTTTAGAAATGAGCTCACCAGCGCGGGGATGTCCTCTCGCCGTTGGCGCAGCGAGGGCAGTCGAATCGTGACGACGTTCAATCGATAAAATAGGTCGTCCCGAAAGGAGCCGTCGCCCACGGCGGCCTTCAGGTCACGATGGGTCGCGGCGATGATGCGCGCATCCGAACGGCGAGGCTCGGTGTCGCCGACCCGCACGTATTCTCGCTCCTCCAACAGGCGCAAGAATTTACCTTGTGTCTCTTTGCCGAGGTCTCCGACCTCGTCCACGAAGAGGCTGCCGTTCTTGGCGGCCTCGACGTACCCGGCGCGTGGCTGGTCCGCGCCGGTGAACGCGCCCTTGGCGTGACCGAAGAGCTCGTTCTCGATTAGGTTCGTGCTGATGGTGGCGCAATTCACGGTCACGAACGGGCGCGTAGCGCGCTGCGAACGTTGATGGATGTGACGCGCCAGGATGCTCTTGCCCGTGCCGGTTTCGCCTAGGATGAGCACCGTGGCTTCGCTGCCGGCGACGCGTTCCGCGAGCGTGTACGCCTCGAGCACGGCGGCGCTCGTGCTCTTCACGGGTGTGCGCCGATTGTGACGCTCGACCTCTGCCAGCTCCTGACGCATGCGTCCGGACTCGAGCACACGCGCCACGACGTGCTTGACCGCGGCGGGGGTGAACGGCTTGGCAAGGTAGTCGGCCGCGCCCGCCTTCATTGCTTCCACCGCGTTGTCGATGGTGGCGTACGCGGTCATGATCACGACTTGCGCGCCGGGGGCCTCTTGAGCGAGCGCGCGGCTGACCGCTAAGCCGTCCATCCCGCCGAGGCGCAGGTCGACGAGCGCCAAGTCCGGGGGCTGCTTTTTCGCCAGGGCAACGCCCGCCTCACCGCTCGACGCCAGAGACACGGAGTAGTCCGCGGACTCGAGGCACAAACGCAGTGTGCGTCGAATCGACTCGTCGTCGTCGATCACCAAGATTTGCGGTTTCATCGTCATCGGCGGCTCATGACTCCGTGGCCTCTCGGTTGAGGGCCGTTGGCGCTGCACGTTGCGTGAAAGTGCCGACAAGGGCGAGCGTTTTCGGGTGCGCTAGAATCGTTGGTTGCTCGAATGAGCCTGCGATGCGCAGGACCAGCCGTTCGGTGGGCGCGCTGGTCGCAATGATGAAGGCTTGCTTGTCCTGCGAAAGCCTGGCGTACATGGCGCCGGTTTCGGCCGGCAACAAGCCGAGCGTGAAGACCACCACATCCGGCTTCGCTCCGCCCGCGGGTCCGAGCGCGAGCTCCTGGGCGGCCTCCGTGACGAACCACAAGCTATGGCGGCCGTGGTGCTCGAAGGTCGGCACGGAGCGAGCCCCCGCGTAGGCTCGCAGGCGGGCGAGCCCTTCGGTCGGCGACACGTCCTCCGTCACTCGTTCTTCTTGCAGCGCGAGCGCCGCGCGGTAGGCGCGGTCGGCCTCGCGATCGTGCCCGTCGAGCTCGCAAAACAGCCCAAATAGTGCCATCGCCTCGCTGTCGAGCGGCGACACGGCGCGCGCCCTGGCCAGTGGTGCCTCGGCGTCTCGCAAGCGCCCTTCCACGATGGCGCGTCGCGCGTTGGTCATGGCGGCCGCGTACTCGAGGGCGCCATTGTTGCGCGTCCGAGCATTGCGCAGCACGCGCTCCACGGCCGAGACGATCTCGCGAGGCGTGAAGGGTTTCGGGACGACGTCGTCCACGCGGGCACGGATCAACTCCTGCATCACGCGTGGCGTGAGCAGTGTTCCAGTGACCACCAGCGGCAGCTCCGGGTAGTCCGCGCGCAGTGCGCGCACACCGTCCGTGCCCTCCGAGTTCGTCGCCCGCATTTCGACCACGGCGGCCTCGACGGGTTTGCCGTCGAGCAATGGGCGCGCGGCTTCGACGGTTGGGGTGCTGACCGGCGCGAACCCCGCGGCCGACAGCGCATACTCCAGCATGCGACGGACCGTCGTATCGGGCTCGATCACGAGCACGCGGCGACTCATGGCTCGGCACTCCCCGCTTCTTCTTGATCGCTGCGCGCGCCGACGACCAAAACGTCCACCTCTGGTACGGCGCGCATGAACTCGCTCAGGATAGAGCCGCGAATGCGCTCTTGAAGTCGGGTCTGGCCGGTGCGTCCGAAGACAGCGTGAGTGATGCCTTTGCTGCGAGCAAACTCGGCCAGGGCGTCGACTACGTCCGTGCCTTCCAAACGCACGACTTCAGCCCCGAGCTCCTTGGCGAGCCGGATGTTTTCGGTGAGCGAGCGCAGGCTGCTCGAGTCGATGCGCTCCGGTGCCTCGTTCGACGTGCGCACGTAGACCACGAACCAGCGGCTATTCAAGCCGCCAGCGAGCCGTGTGCCGTGTCGCAGCAGGCGGCGCGTCGCGCTCGGGCGGGACGACATGGACACCATGACTCGCTCCGCGTCGACGGGATGCGAACGACTCAGCGTCTCTTGGTCGTCGCTGTGCACGACGGGCTCGCGCCGTCCGCGGCGCTCGACGGCATTGGCCACCTCGCGCAGCGCGAGTTGGCGAAGCGCCGCCAGATTCTTGCTCGTGAAGAAGCGCCGCAGCGCGTGCTCCACCTTCTCGGGCGGATACACTTTGCCCTCGCGCAACCGCTCTTGCAGCTCACCCGGTGGAAGATCGACGACCACCACTTCGTCTGCGCTCGCGACGATGCGATCCGGAATGCGCTCGCGCACGTCCACACCGGTTTCGCGCAGGACGATCTCGTGCAAGCTCTCCAGGTGCTGAACGTTGAGCGTCGCGATCACGCTGACACCGGCGTCCAGGAGCTCCTCCACGTCCTGCCATCGCTTTTCGTTCTTCGAACCGCCGACATTGGTGTGGGCGAGCTC
>DATHOI010000359.1:0-4000 GCA_035485095.1 Polyangiaceae bacterium
AGGTCCGTCCAGGCGAAGGCGCACACGAATCTGAGGAGTAGCAGCCGCTCGTCTCGGGCCAGGGCATCGAACATCCGACCAATGCTAGAGCAAAGTCCGGGTTCCGTCTAAACGTGCGTGAGCCAGCCCGTTCGCGACTCGTCCTTACCCGTGACAGCCCGCAGGTAAGCCCTTTGAAAGAAGGCGCCGAGCGTCTTTTTCCCGGTCACGAACACGGTGCCGTCGAGCTCGCGCACTGGCGTCACCTCGGCCGCCGTGCCCGTGAAGAAGACCTCGTCGGCGCGCATCAGATCCTCACGTGTGAAGGAACGAATCGTGATCGGTACCTGATGCTCGCGCGCGAGCTCCAGGATACAATCGCGCGTTATCCCAGGGACGATGGACGACGTCTCGTCGTTCGTGAAGAGCGCGCCACCTTTGACGAAAAATACGTTCTGACCAGTGGCGCTGGCCACGGTACCGTCTTGGTTCAGCAAGATGGCGTCGTCGAAGCCGTGATCCATGGCCTCATGAGCGGCGAGCACGCTGTTGGCGTAGTGGCCGCTCGCCTTGGCCATGGTCGGGAGCATGGTGTGATGAAATTTGCGCCAGCTCGAGATCATGACTCGAATCCCGTTCCTGAGCGCGTCCTCACCCAAGAAGGTTCCGAGCTCACGCACGGCGATGAACGCGCGGACTTGGCACTCCTTTTTCGGCCGCAGATCGATGGGTCCCTCGGCGAAATACGCGAGCGGGCGGAGGTAGCCGTTTTGCGTGCCGTTGCGCCTCGTGACTTCGATCGCGCCGCGGGTCAAGTCATCCGCGCTGAACGGGACGTTCATACCGTACAGCCGTGCCGACGAGAGCAAGCGCTCGATGTGATCGCGGAGCCGCACCAAGACCGCCCCGCGCGGCGTCGGATAACAACGAATGCCCTCGAACACCGCGGTGCCGTAGTGCAGAGCATTCGAATAGTAGTGCACGCTGAGCGCGTCGGATTCTCGCACGTCGCCGTCCCACCACAGGTAGCGGGCCAGTTTTTGTCCGCGCGGGCGTGACGACGTGAGCGCGTCGTCGTCGGGTACGCCGTCGAAGTTCGGCCATTCTGTGTCGAGGGTCATCGTCGAGCCTTTCCGGGACGTTCTGAGGCGCGCGCCTTCATGCCGGCCATTCGACACAGGATGCTGGCAGCAGGTCAAGGGCAGGACTTTGGGTTAGGGTCGAGCTCGTCAATGGCCACGTTTTCGAGGCGTACCGCGCACGACTCCGAGCCCAACGTGGTCGCGCGCGCATTGCGTGAGCGGCGCGAGGCGGGTAAGGCCGTGTGCGATTTGACCGAGTCGAATCCGACGCGAACCGGTCTGCCCTATGACGAGACTCGGCTCCTCGGTGCGCTCGCCGATCCACGGGGCCTACGCTACTCCCCCGAAGCGTTTGGTCTCGCGAGTGCGCGCAGCGCCGTGCAGGCTCTGCAGCGCGATACGGGCTTCGAGATTCCACTCGAGCACATCTTGCTCACCTCGAGCACGAGTGAGGCATACAGCTTTCTGTTCAAGCTGCTGTGCGACCCCGGAAATTCGATCGCGATACCGCGACCGAGCTACCCGCTATTCGAGCATTTGGCGACGCTCGAAGGCGTGCGTGCGGAGAGCTATGCGCTCGCCTACGATGGCGCGTGGCACATCGATTTCGAGCATCTGAACCGCGTGATCAGCCCCGAAACTCGTGCCATCGTCGTGGTTAGCCCAAACAATCCGACCGGCTCATTTCTGAAGCGTGACGAGCTCGACCGGCTCACTGCTTTTGGTTTGCCGATCATCTCGGACGAGGTCTTTTCTAGCTACGCGCTAGGCGAGGATGCACGACGCGTCCGTTCCGTGCTCGAGACCGATGCGGTACCGGTGTTCGCGCTGGGCGGCTTGTCGAAGTTGGCTGCGCTCCCGCAAATGAAGCTCGCTTGGACTTGCTTCCGCGGTCCTGCCTCGTGGCTTGCCGAAGCCGTGCCGCGGCTCGAGCTCGTGGCGGACACGTTCTTGTCGCCCGGCACGCCGGTGCAATGGGCGCTGCGCGAAATCCTGGCCGCGCGGGCGCCGGTCGAGCGCGCGCTGAACGCGCGCATCCGGCATAACTTTGGCGCGCTGCTCGCGGCGCTCGCTGGCAGTGCAATAACGCCGCTATTTCTCGAGGGCGGCTGGTACGCCACGCTACGTTTGCCGTCGCTCTGGGACGAAGCCACTTGGGTGCTCACGCTGCTGAACGAGGACGGCGTGCTCACTCAACCCGGTTGGTTCTATGACTTCGTCGACGGACCAATGCTCGTGCTGAGCTTGATCACGAGTGAGCCGGAATTTGCGCTCGGCGTGGCTCGTATCGCCGAGCGCGTCCGACTCGCGGTCGGTTAGACCCCGCGGTGGGCGGAGGCTCGCGACGCGCTCAGGCCGCGCGCTTCTTGCGGCGCCGCAAAACGACGGACGACAACGCAAGCGCCGCAAATCCGAGGCCGGCGTTGCTGCTCTCGCTCGAGCCCGCGACGTGGCAGCCGCAGCCACCTGGTTTCTCTTTGATCGTTCCGGGCTCGTCGCTCGGCTTGTCCTCCGCTTTGGGCGCATCTGCAGCCGGAGCGGGTGTGTCACTGTCGCCAGCGGGCTTGCTGTCGTCTGTTTTTTTGTCGGCGCTCGCGCCGGATTTGTCGTCGCCGCCCTTGTCGTCGTCGACCTTCTTGGTGTCGGCGTCCGGCTTCTTCTTCTTGTCGTTGCCGCTAAACACCATGGCCCGACGATCGATGACTTCGTTCTCGCCCTCGAAGATCAAAGTGGTTGCCGTGCCGACTGCTTGGTCGTTACGTCCGTCGTGAATCGTGACCTTGTACTCGCCAGCTTCGTAGCCGTGCGCGCGCGTGAGCTTGAACGTGAAGCGTGTGCGCGGTTCGATTTTGCCGGTGCCACTGTCGAGAAACTCGACGTCGACGCTTTCGATCAAAGCTTGGCGATTGTCGAGTGGCACCTTGCGTTCGACGAGCTTGTCGCCGTCCATCATGTCGCGCTCGTAGTAAACCTCGGGCTGGAACTCGAACTTCATGGGCACGTGCGGCACGTCCGGCGCGCTCGGCAGATAGATGGCAAGCTCGAGATTCCAGGCTTTATCGCTGCGCTCTTTGAACGTCTTGCTCTTCCACTGCACGCGACCAGCGGCGCTAGCGACGGAGCTCGAGCACAGAGCAACCAAGGCCAATCCCATGACCAACAACGAACGAACAGAAAAAATGCGGGTCGACAACGGCGTTACCTCCACGAGGGCGGCACGCTACACCGAAAGGCCGAGTGCAAGGAACGAGTCAGCGCGGCGGAAGTAGCGGCTCTTCGTTCGAATCGATTTCATCCAGCCACGGTGGCGCTGGAATTGTATCGTGGAAGTCGAAGTCTTCTTCGTCCAACGTTGCCAGTGTTTCGCGAACCGCCGGTGGACGGCGCCAGGGTTCGGTAGGACGGGACGGCTCCGAGGCGGGCGGCGCCTCGGCTTCGTCGTTGGTCCCTTGACTGAGTGGACTCGCGGGTAACATCGGAAACTCCCTCTCGCACAGGAGCCCCGGAGTTTCCTCTCGAGTCTCCCTTGCTCACTGGCGGTTATCCTAAATTGATTGCTGTAAACAAGCCTTTTTTCCGTGAAATACTCACGAAATCAGCTGCTTAGTCGGGAAAACAGCGTGATGTTGGGGAGTTAGGCTCCGGCCCTCAGGTCCAACGTGAGTGTCGTTTCGCAGCAGAACAGCGATGCCTCTTCCTCGCTCGGGTTCTCGAAACGAGCTCCTGCTCCGGCTTCGCGAACGCGCATCGCGTGCGGCACGAGCTCCATGCTCGACTCGAGCAACCGCCCTTGCACCAGCCATTCGAGTCGCCTCGTGCCCGCGTCGCTCTGAGTGAGCGTCTTGCCGGGGGCGACATGCGCAAGTAACAGACGCGCTTCATCTGATTCGTGGATCAGCTCGAGCTCGCCGAAGGCTGCCGGCGCGCGCTTTGCCGCA
>DATHOI010000360.1:0-2795 GCA_035485095.1 Polyangiaceae bacterium
TCTGCCGCGCACGGACGTCCTCCAATCCGTCGCTCGAACAGCACGTTTGGACCGGCCGCCGCGCGGAGATCACCTGCATCCGATGAGGTGACCCGCCGCTGTGGGTGTTGGTGCGCTTATTGCTGAGACGAGCCTCGGACGCGCGCAGCGAGCGACAGAGCTCTGGTTCGCCCGCGCCAAGGATAAGCCACCCATGCATCTTCCTATTTTCGTCATGTGCGCGGTAACGCTCGCCGGCTGCGCGAGCCACAACGCGCTTCCGGTTGCGAGCGCCGCGCAACCCGCAACGAATGCGCATCAAGGCGTCGAGGTTCGGCACATGTACTTGTTTGCCCCCGGCAAAGCCCCGGTTCGGGTCGTCGGTCGAGACGACGGCTCGTCGACCTCCGAAGAGGTATCGAGCGAGCCTCCCAATGCGTTGACGAGCGACGACGCGCGGTCCGCGCGCTAGGGGTCAGTGCTTTTTTCGAGCGACCTTGGCTTTGGCTTTGGTCGAGCGCGGCTTGGTCGAGCGCGGCTTCTTTGCCGCCGTGTGGCTCTTCTTTTTCGCTTTGCTCTTCTTGGGCTTGGAGCTCGTTGTTTTCGCTTTGCTCTTCTTCGCGTTCGCGCCGCGCGCGGCTTTTGGTTTGATCTTGCTGGCGATGGGCGGCGTTGGCAGTACCGATTCGGGCGGCAAGTCTTCGACATCGCTGTCGTCGAGCCAGGCCACTGAGGGCCGTTCTGAGCGCGCTGAGCGCTCGCCCACGCCAAGTACGGCCTCGAGTGCCGCGTCCGCGTCTACGTCGCGTTCTGCGTCTGCAGCGCCGCAATCCTCCGCCACGCGGCCCTCCGCGCTCACGCGGCCCTCCGCTGCCGCGCCGCTTTCCACAGGTACATTGTGCACCGCCGTTGTGCCCGCGGGCATTGCGGCTGGGTTGGCCTTTTGTCCAATGAAGCGCTGCAACAGCGAGGTGGCGCGCTGCCATGCCAGCGACAGCACGTTGGGATTCTCTGCGGGCAGTGCAGCTTCTGTGCGCGCTTTCTCGCGCACGCCCGACACTTCGTCGTCCGCAAGTGGCAGGGTCGCGCCGCGCAGCGCCAAGGCGAGCGAGTCGTAGAAGTCGCGCGCGGATTGAAAGCGCTGCTCGGGTTCGACTGCCAACGCGCGTTTCATCCAATCATCGACCGCCCGTGGCAGATCCGGACGGAGCGCGCACACGCTGGGTCGATCGCCCGTGGTCACGAGCTTTAGTTTTTCCACCAGCGACGGGGTGTCGAACGGCAATCGACCGCTCAGCGCGCGAAATACGATCACGGCGAGCGAGTACAGGTCCGCGCGGTGATCGATCAGCGCCGAATTGCCGCGCCAAGTCTCGGGCGGAATGTAGCTTGGCGACCCCATGACCATGCCGACCGCCGTGAGCGGCGCCGACGAGCGCATGCGCGAGAGCCCGAAATCCAATAGTCGAACCGCGCCGGTTTCGCCCGGAGAGCCGTTCGTGTTTGCGCCATTTTCAGCGGACACCGTCGTCAGAAATACGTTCGCGGGCTTGATGTCGCGATGCACGATGCCAAGCTCGTGCGCTCGCTGCAAAGTGTCGGTGAGCGGTCGCAAGATCTCGAGTAACCGAGGCACGCTCGGGCGTTGCCCCTGGGCCTCCCAGTCGCTCAATTGTCGCTCGAGATCGCAGCCATCCAGCCACTCCATGACCAGACATGGCGCGCCGCTCGCCAAGCGGCAAAGATCGATCGCGCTCACCGCGCACGTTCCCGCCATGGCAACCATGGCTTGTTGTTCGCGCAGCATGCGCTCGACCAAGTGCGGATCCCGACCAGCGTCGGCCGAGAGCACCTTCATCGCCACGGTCAGCCCGGTCTTGCGATCGAGCGCGCGTCGAACCATGCCGTAGCCGCCGCGGCCGACGATGTCACCGACCTCGTAGCGCCCAGCGACGACCCAAGGAACCGGCTCTGCCATGCCTTTTCAGCATAGCGTCCATCGCGCAAAACGGAACGGCTCTGGCGCCGAGCACGCTGCTCTCAATGTGTGACGCTGGCTACGTTCACCGTGAGTGTGTGCATCGCGTTGCCGGAGACCCAACCCACGCTGCCCGCGTTCGGCCCTGCGGCAAAACTGAACAAGGGTGAACCGGCCACGAACTCGACATTCGCCAGGGGGTTCACGACGGAAGCAGGTTCCAGGTTCATGTCGACCAGCAGCGAATACCAGGTGATGGTCTTGTTCGTACGGCTCGTCGCGTCCCACAAGCCGTAGCTGACCCACAGCTCTTGGTTCAGCATTTGCAGCTTGGGCATGGTCGCTTGGATCATGCCGGTGTTGCTCGTCAGCCAGGCGTCGGATGCCATCACGCCGCTGCTGCTCGCCAGTACGACGTGCACGTCCCGCGCAGTGCGGCCCTGTGAAGACGTGTGAATCATGGCAAAGCGACCGTCAGCCAAGTGGATGAACTGGCCGGTCTCCGCGTTCGTGTCGTTGTCGCCTTCGGTGCCGTCGATCGCGAAGTAGCTTTCATCGAAGGCCGAAGCGTTGTTCTTGGTGTAGCCGTCGAGATTGAACGAGGCGAGGCCGAGCTGGCGCGGAAACGCGTCACCGTGTCCGAGTAGGTACGATGTGCCGTTCTCGACCAATAGCCGCTGATCGAAATCGTGCGAATAGAACCAGCCCGCGCCCGTGTTCAGCGGCAAGCTACCGCCCGGTGGAAGCTCCGTGCCCGTCGCTGGGTCCAAATAGGCGAAGAAACCGGCCTGATGTCGGGTTCCATTGTCGCCCCAGGCCATCTGATGGGCCACATAGA
>DATHOI010000361.1:0-3229 GCA_035485095.1 Polyangiaceae bacterium
CGATCGCCGGCGCGATGTGTCTCGGTCCGAGGCTCGGTCGCAAATTCAAACGCGACGGCGGCGGCCCGATGCTTCCGCACGACCTCACCATCGCCGTCATCGGCGGCCTGATCCTCTGGTTCGGCTGGTACGGCTTCAACCCGTGCTCGACGCTCTCGATTATGGATAACGCTGGCGCCGGTCGCGTAGCGATGAACACCACGCTCGCCGCGTGTACCGGCGGTCTGGCCGCGGTGTTCGTGGTGTTCTTCATGGTCAAGAAGTGGGACACCGCGGCGCTGGTCAACGGTTTTCTCGCCGGACTCGTGGCGATCACTTGCCCCTGCTATTGGGTCAGCGACGTCGGCGCGTGCATCCTCGGCGCGGTGGCAGGTGTGCTGGTCATCGCGGGCATGGAGCTGCTCGAGCACCTCCGCATCGACGACCCAGTGGGCGCTTGGCCCGTGCACGGCCTGTGCGGGATTTGGGGCACGGTGTCCCTAGGCCTGTTCGCCTGTGGCCAGTACTCTGCGGCCGGTTCGAGCCCAACCGGCGTGCCTGCGGTGGTCGCCAAATCGCCCGACGCTCTCACCGGCTTGTTCTACGGCGGCGGCCTTGCGGTGCTGAAGGCGCAGTGCATCGGCAGCTTGATCGTCTGCGCCGCGACCTTCGCCAGTGCCATGGCCATGTTCAAAGCACTCGACGCCATCAAGCTCCTGCGCGTCTCCGAGCAGGGAGAATTGGAGGGTTTCGACCTCGACCAACACGGCGCCGCGGCCTATCCCGAATTCGTGATCTCGACATTGACGGCCTCGCACGCTCTGAGCGGCGACAACGCCGTCGGCAGCGCGCGTCTGTCGTCGGTCGAAGTGGCCGGCGCGAAGTAGGTACGCGACGAGGCAAACGCGCTGGCTCGCTGCATTCGGCACGAGCCGGCGCGGAAGCCGCGTCCTCGAGCAGAGCTACTGCGCTGCGTCGGTCGCGATACTGCTGCTCGCCGAGTCAGTGCTGAGCGCCTGATTGACCTGATCGAGCGCCGTGGACAGCACGGATTCGATGCTGCCAGCGCCACCACCGCCATGGTGCCCGCCACCATGGTGGTGATGCACTGCACTCCCTTGCTGTGAGCCGTGCTGCTGCGGCTGAAGCGCCGAAAGATTCCCGGAGCTCGACGCTTGCGCGAAGTCGTCCGAGAGCTTGCTCAGAAACGCGGCCTGAGGCCCCGTCGCGCTCTGCGCAGCGGCCTTCAGCTCGTCCGAAATCTGCCGCGTGACGGCTTTGAACTTCGCCGGGTCCTGTTGCTGGAGCTGGCTGAGTTTGTTCAGCAACTCCCCAGGCTTCGACGTGGTGGTCGAGGACGCCTGAGTCGACGAAGCGTCGAGCGTTGCTTGCGCTGAGCCGGAGCTCGAAGCGCTAGTGAGTGTCGACAGCGACAGCGCGTCGACCGTGGATGAGTTAGCGATGCTGTTGATGTTCATTTCGAGGGGTTCCTTGTGCGACCCGCTCCCCGCAGCACATGGACGGTTCGGCCTTCGGCAACTTCAGCGCTGAGCGACCAGCGACACACGCGGTCACAAAAACTGGAAGGCACGCTTGGCCCCCTCGCGTCTCGCCGACCGGAATTAGGCAACACTCTTGACTTTGCGCCGGCCGCTTAGCTGGAAATGACGGCTGGGCTCCGCGCCCCCCTCGCGCGACCGGCGCGGCAAATGCCGGCCGCGTGCAACTTCACGCACGCGAGCACACATACCCTGCGGTGTATGCGACTGTGAGGTCCAGTGAAACAGAGTGTGTGATTTACGCCTCTGACGCTCAGTCAGCGAGCCGCTGATCGTGACAGATGGTGTTTCTCTGCCTGACCCGGTGCTGACATACTTATTTCGGATTTGCCGCGCGAGCGCGGATCGCTCTCCAGCCGTAGCTCTGCTTTGGGATCAATGAACGCCCTTCCCCTTACACCGCCGAAACATTGGGTGCTGCGCGCCCTACTGATGCTCGGATTCACCGCAGCGTCCTGCACCGTTCCAAATTTCGAAGTCGCCAAGGACGATGGTGGGGGAGTGACCTCATCACATTGCAGCGATCTGATCTCGGATGACGGCGAAACGGGGATTGATTGCGGTGGCACGTGCCCCGGGTGCGCGCCGGGCGGCACTTGCATGAGCAACAACGATTGCGCCGGCAATCAATGTTTGAACAACGTATGCCAAGACGCTTCGTGCACGGACGGTGTGCAGTCTGGCACCGAGACGGACGTAGATTGCGGCGGCGGGGCGTGCTCGCCCTGCGCGGCCGGGCTGCGCTGTGTTGCGGCCCGCGACTGCGCCAGCAGCGTATGTCTCACGGGCTCTTGCGCGCAGCCGTCGTGCACCGACACCATTCAGAACGGCGACGAAAGCGACGTAGATTGCGGCGGCTCGTGCACGACCTGCTTGCCCGGTCAAAAGTGCAAGCTGCCCACCGATTGCGCGGGTGGTGCCTGCACCAACGGCCTTTGTACGCTGACCTGCCTCGACGGCAAGGGTAACTGCGACGGCGACGACACGAACGGTTGCGAAACCAACCTGAAGACGGACGCAAGCCATTGCGGCGCCTGCGACACCCCATGCAATTTGCCGCACGCCACATCGTCGTGCAGCGGGGGCGCTTGCGTCATTGGCACGTGCGTGCCGCCCTATGCCGATTGCGATGGCAACCCCGCGAACGGCTGCGAGGTCAACACCAGCACGGACAGCGCGAATTGCGCCACGTGCGGCAGTGTTTGCCCGAGTACGAACGGGACGCCCTCGTGTGTGGCGTCCGCCTGTCAGATTTCCTGTAGCGCCGGCTACGCCGACTGCGACAACGACACGGTCAACGGCTGCGAGAAGCAAACCAGCTTGGACGTCAGCAATTGCGGCTCATGCGGCAACGTGTGCCCCACGACGCTCGGCTCAGCGACGTGCGCTGCCGGCGTGTGCGGCGTCAGCAATTGCCGAGCCGGCCTCGGTGATTGCAACCCGAACGCCCTGGGCACCTGTCCCACCGACACGACGACGGACGTGAACAATTGCGGCGGCTGCGGCTCGGCCTGCGTGGTGCCGCACGCGACACCGTCGTGCGTCGCGTCCGCTTGCAAAGTGGGCACCTGCGACGCCGGCTGGGCCGACTGCGACGGCAAGGTAGCCAACGGCTGCGAGACGAACATCGCCGGTGACGCGGCCAACTGCGGTGGTTGCGCGACCGCCTGCAACATCGCCAACGCTACCTC
>DATHOI010000362.1:0-3986 GCA_035485095.1 Polyangiaceae bacterium
TGTGGGCGCTGAGCACACCTGCGCACGCTGATGCACCAACGCTCGCTGGCGCGTGGACAGCGACGGCAATGCGGTCCGATTGGAGCATCGGCGAGTGGGGTCAGGCTTGTGGGCCTTCGCCAAGTGGCGGCGGCGCTCCTGGTGGCAATGTGACCATCACCAGCGCGGGCGGCGAGCTGCACTTCAGTGGCGCGGGCCACGACTCCTCGACCAGTAGCTGCTGGGAGAGCTATCCCGGGCTTTCTCGTGTGAGCCACAGCGCGAGCCCACGCGGCTGGCGGAGCACTTGTAAGACCAAGCCGTCGGATCCGCGGCAGGCGACGATTGTCACCACGCTCAGCGCCACCGACACCAGCATCGCCTTCGACGAGACCGGGCAGTATCAGTTCGTGATCAAGGGCCAGAACTGCACGGCCAGCGTACGCCGCACGCGCACGCTGCTGCTCGTGCAACGCGAAGGCGACCCGGCACCCGCGGCGGCTCCCGCCCCGGCAGGGACATCGTCAGCGCAGCCGCAGCCGCAGCCGCAGCCGCAGCCGCAGCCGACCAACGCCTGCGCGTTACCGGGACCGCCCGAACGGCTCGAGGTGAGACCCGCGCGCAAATTGATGCGACCCGGCGAGAGCTTCGAGTTTCATGTCTCGGTGCTGGACAGCGCGGGTTGCGCGCTTGGTCTCTCACCCGTGTGGAAGGTGGTCACCGACCAGGCAGCGTTGGAGCTCGCGGGGCCCGGCAAGATCCACGTCCCGGACGACGCGCCCGAATCGACCGTCGAGCTGCAAGCGACGCTCGCCGGTCACGCCGCGCGAGTCGTGGTCGAGATCGCGTCACAGGCCCGCTACGACGCGCTGCTCGCCCAGAATGGCCTCAACGCCGAAGGTGAATCGAACGACGCGGCCGTCGCGCGCATCGCCACCATCTCGATCGGCGGCGGAAGTGTGGTGGCGCGAGACGACTCCCAAAGGCGGCGCGTGCTGTTCGTGGGCGTGGTCGGCGGCACGGCTCTGGTGCTCGGCCTACTCGGCTTCGCCCTCGTGCAGCAGAGCAGGCGGAGGCCGACCTTGCCCGAGCAGCGCGCGCCGCGGGTCAGGCTTGCCCCCGCGCTCACCCCGAGCAGTGTGCCCCCGCTCGCCAAGATTTGCCCGACGTGCCGCGAGGAATACCCGCCAGAAGCCACGTTTTGTCCCAATGACGGCAATCGGCTGGTGGGGTCGCGCGGCAGCGCCGAGCCCGCGGGCCCGAGCGGCGGCGTTTGCCCGGTCTGTGGGCAAGGTTACGATCCCGGTGTTTTGACGTGTCCGAAACACGGCGAAGAGCTGCTTCCGGCCGCCTTGCATAGCGCAGCTCGCACCGCTGAGGCCGTGACGACGAAAAAAATCTGCCCGGTGTGCGGCAAGCAATATTCCGGCGACAGCCAATTCTGCGGCGGCTGTGGCGCCTCGCTCGTCCCGGTCAATTGAGCCGCGACCCCTCGAAGTAGCTTCAACTGCTGAGAGTTTGCTAAGGTCTCGGCGCGATGAAGATAGCCTGCGAAGCGTGTGGCGCGAAATACACGATCGCCGACGACAAGGTTCGGGGCAGGAAGGTCAAAATCCGCTGCAAGGGTTGCGGCACCCCGATCGTGGTGGACGGTCAGCACGGCGGCGGCGGCAGCGTGTCGGACGCCGAGACCGAGGTTGCGCTGGAACCCGTGGACGTGCCTGCCGTCTGGTCCGTGAATCTGAGCGACACCGACTCCCGCACGATGAGCGTGGAGGAGATCGTCGCAGGCTACGCTTCCGGACTCGTCACTGCCGACGCATTCGTTTGGAAGGACGGCATGGGAGACTGGGTGCCCGTACTCGAGTCGGAGATCGCACCGCTGCTACAAAGCGTCGCCAAAGCTCCCGCGCCGGCTCCCGTAGCCGCGCCGGCCGCCGTAGCCGCGCCGGCTCCGCTTGCACCCGTCGCCGCGGCGCCCACCGCTAGCGCTCCAGTAGCGGCCGGCCGAGGGACCATGCCGCACTTCGCGGCGCCCAACTTTGGCTCGGTCCCCGCGGCGGGCGGGTCGCGCCCGAGTGCCGCGCGTTCGACCGCTGCGCGCGTACAAGCGCAGCCCGACAACACTCAAGATCTGTTTGGCGGCATCGACGCCGCTGGCGCGGACGAAGACGAAGTCGCGACGAGCGCCCCCACTGTGCCTCAAGCGGGCAGCTCGGCGTACGACGACGGCAAGCTGACCGGCGCCCGCAACGAGAACTCGGTGCTCTTCTCGCTCGACTCGCTGAAGGCCGGCTTCTCGGCGAGCGCGCCGTCTGGCTCCGCCAAACCCGCTCCGAAGGCGCCCAAGGGCCCGCCCGGTGGTCGCCCACAACAACCCTCGAACCCCGATGATCCCTTCGGAATGGGTGCTAGTGCGGGCTTAATGGGCATCGGCGGCGCAGGTGGCGGCGTGCTCTTCGGCGGCGACAATCAAGCGCTGCTCACGGCTCCTGCTCCGCCGCCTCCACCCCCGCCGACGCCCGCACAGGTCGCCTCCGGCGCACAGCCGTCGGCCTACGCGGCGCCGCCCCCGAAGAACAAGCTGGTCTTGATCGGCGGCGCGGTGGGCGGGGTCGCGATCATCGGTCTGCTCTTGGCGCTCGTGCTCGGTAAGAAGCACGACACCGCAGCCACTGCCGACAGCGCAGCGCTGACGACCAGCGCGAACGCCGCGCCGTCCGCCACAGCTCCCGAAGCCAAGAACGACGAGCCGGCGAAGGCAGAAGACAAACCCGCCGACAGCGCAGCCGCGAGCGCCGCGCCCAGCGCGAGCGCTGCACCCAGCGCGAGCGCGGCCTCAGATACGAAGCCCGTGGCCGTCGCGGTCAAGAGCGACGCCCCGAAGAAACCGAAGGACGACGCGCCGGCCGTACCCGCTGCCGATGCACCGCCCTTCAGCAAAGCCTCCGCCATCTCGGCGTTGAGCGCAGCCTCGTCTGCCGCCAATAGTTGCAAGAAGCCCGGTGGTCCAACGGGCAGCGGCAAGGCCACCATCACCTTCGCCCCGAGCGGTCGCGTCACGACGGCCACCGTCGGAGGCACCTTTGCCGGAACTCCGGTCGGCGGCTGCATCGCGTCGGTATTCCGCCACGCACACGTGCCCGCATTTAGCGGCTCCGCCGTCACCGTATCCAAAAGTTTCAGCCTCAACTGACTAGCTGCAGACCTGGAACCTGTTCCAGATTTGAGCCTAGAACCACGAGCGGCGCGCCGTGGCGGCCCTGCGCAGGCCTGGTAACTTGCTAGAACTGTGGTGTATTTGCGCTGAGAATCCGGGTAGGCGCACTGCGTAACCGGTTCCAGATCACAGCATACGAGACCACGAATTCAAAGTGGAATGCCTGGACAGGCTGGCGAGCGTCACGTACGCTTCAGCGACTTATCGAGGCTCGAGGCGGGTCGCTCGTTCATGACGACTGCCTCTTGGAGTTGCGCCAAAAGCGCGGAGGTTCGCCGATGTTCCGTAATGTTGCTTCCAAAGCTGGGTTGGTTGGGTTTGCTCTGGTGTGCGGAGCTGCATTGGCAGCCTGTGCGAGCAGTGATGACAGCGCCGGCTCGACGCCGAGCGGCGGCTCGTCGTCGACTAGCGCGGGCACCGGCTCGTCTTCGGCGGGCGCGTCGAACAACACGGGCGGCTCGTTCTCGAGCAGCGGCGGCGCGTCGAACGGCACGAGCGGCTCGACCTCGATCGCGGGGGGCACGTCCAGCGGCGCGGGCGCCAGTGCGGGCGGCGCGAGTGCCACGGGCCCGTTCACCTGCATGGGCACGATGGCCACCTGCAATAGCTGGACGACGTTTGCGCAGTCCACCACGAACTCCTGGGGCACAGGCATGTTCACCGGTGGCATCACGACCTTCGGGACGACGTTGATACGTGATGCGACGACCACGGACAGCATCCACGTGACCGGCACGGTGGACGGCTACGGCTACGGCTTCGGGCTGTACTTCTCTGGCTGCTCGGA
>DATHOI010000363.1:0-4784 GCA_035485095.1 Polyangiaceae bacterium
GACGCTCCAGTACGCGTGAGCGAGTCCGGCCGCTGGTTCGCGCGCGCCCAGGCGCGCATCCCCGGCGGCGTCAACTCGCCGGTGCGCGCGTTCGGTTCGGTCGGCGGCGAGCCGTTCTTCGTCGCCCGCGCCCTCGGCAGCCGGATCGTCGACACCGACGGCCGGGAGTATCTCGACTACGTGCAGTCGTGGGGCGCCTCGATCCTCGGGCACGCGCACCCGAAGGTCGTCGAGCGCGTGGAAGAGGTCGCCAAGAACGGCTTGTCTTTCGGCGCACCGACGGAAGCCGAAGTGCGCTTCGCAGAGGTGATCGTCGAGCGCTACCCGAGCATCGCCATGCTGCGCTGCGTGTCGAGCGGCACGGAGGCGACGATGAGCGCGCTGCGCCTCGCACGCGGCTTCACCGGTCGAGACGTGATCGTGAAGTTCGACGGCGCGTACCATGGCCATTCCGATTCGCTATTGGTCAAGGCGGGCAGTGGCGCGGCCACCTTCGGCAACCCCGATTCTGCGGGCGTTCCGAGCTCAATCGTCGAAAACACCGCGACCTTGCCGTACAACGATCTCGCGGCGCTCCACGACCTATTCAACCGCGACGGCGCGCGCATCGCGGCGGTGATCGTCGAACCCGTGGCGGGCAACATGGGCTGCGTGCCCCCCCAACCCCAATTCTTGGAGACGATCCTCGAGCTGTGCGCGCGGCACGGCGCACTCTCGATCTTCGATGAAGTCATGACCGGCTGCCGCGTGGCGCGCGGTGGCGCACAAGGTCTGTTCGGCATGACCCCCGATCTCACCTGCTTGGGCAAGGTCGTGGGCGGCGGCTTGCCGCTCGCGGTCTACGGCGGGCGCGCGGACGTGATGCAAAAGGTCGCGCCGCTCGGTCCGGTGTATCAAGCCGGCACGTTGAGCGGCAATCCAATCGCCGTGAACGCGGGCTTGGCCACGCTCGCCGAGCTGACGGACGCTTCCTATCAACGTTTGGAAACGCTTGGCCTGCGGCTGCAAACCGGTCTCGAGCGCATCTTGCGCGAGACCGCTACGCCCGGCGTCGTGCAGCGCGTCGGGTCGATGCTCACTTTGTTTTTTCACCGTGGGCCCGTACGCTCTTGGCTAGACGCCGCAGCTTCCGACACGAAGCGCTTCGGCGTCTGGCACCGCGGACTGGTCACGCGCGGCGTGTATTGGCCGCCTTCGCAGTTCGAGGCCGCGTTCATCTCGCTCGAGCACACCGAAGAAGACATCGATCAGACCATAGAAGCCGCGCTCGGCGCGCTCGGTGAGTAAGAGGCGCAGGCGTGATTCGTGCGTGGGCACGGCACCAGCGCATTTGGCTCGGAGAAAGCCATGCGCAACTCGAGAAAGCCAATCCGAAGGGCCTCGCGTAGCGCAAAACAAAGTCAAAGTTTAAACTTTGTTTCGCTGCACGAGGAGCAACCCGCTCGAGCTTGAACTTGTTTCTGACAGCTCAGCTAGCGCGCCGCTCGCGAGACACGATACGACGCGACGCGAGTTGGACGCCGTAACGCGACGTTGGACGCCGTAACGCGAGTTGGACGCCGTAACGCGACATTGGACGCCGTCACGCGACGCCGAAGGCTGGGACGAAATGTCTGGGCTGGGCGACCATCAAAACCTTGGCTGGGAGGGCGCGAAAGCTGGGCAATTGTCGGTGTTTTTTTGCTTGGCGCGTTGCGGCATAAACGCTCGGGGTGAGTCTTTTCATTTGCGTTTTTCGGTGGATCTCGTAGCTCTGCGCCCACCTTTCCGGAGGAGTTCGTCACGTGAGCCAGAAGAAACAAAAAGTCGCGATATTGACTGCAGGCGGCCTCGCGCCGTGTCTCTCGTCCGCCGTTGGCGGTTTGATCGAGCGTTACTCGGAGCTTGCTCCGGAGCTCGAGATCATCGGTTACCTGGGCGGTTACAAAGGTCTCCTGCTCGGTTCGAGCGTGCCGGTCACGCCGGAAGTGCGCGCGGGCGCGAACATCTTGCACAAGCACGGCGGCAGCCCGATCGGGAACAGCCGCGTCAAGCTCACGAACACGAAGGATTGCGTGAAGCGTGGCCTCGTCAAAGAAGGCGAAGACCCGCTCGAGGTCGCCGCCAAGCAGCTCACCAAAGACGGCGTCACCATCTTGCACACCGTCGGTGGCGACGACACGAACACCACCGCCGCGGATCTCGCCGCCTTCTTGAAGAAGAACGACTACCAATTGACGGTCGTCGGCTTGCCGAAGACGATCGACAATGACGTGTACCCGATTCGCCAAAGCTTGGGCGCGTGGACCGCAGCCGAGCAAGGCGCGATTTACTTCGAGAATATCGTGAACGAGCACTCCGCGAACCCGCGCATGCTGATCGTGCACGAGGTCATGGGCCGAAACTGCGGATGGCTCACGGCCTACACGGCTAAAGTCTACCGCCGCCGCTTGAATGCCCCTGATTTTCTGCCGAGCTTCAATCTGGCGCGCGCACACAAAGACATCGACGCCGTGTACATCCCGGAGATGGACTTCGACCTGGAGGGTGAGGCCAAGCGCTTGCGCGCCGTGATGGACGAGCAGGATTGCGTGAACTTGTTCGTGTCCGAGGGCGCGTGCGTGAACGAGATCGTAAAGGAGATGGAGTCCAAGGGCGAAGAAGTGCCGCGTGATGCCTTCGGCCACTACAAGCTCGACGCCGTCAATGTCGGGCAATGGTTCAGCAAGCAATTCGCGAAGCTGCTCGGCGCGGAAAAAACACTCGTGCAAAAGTCGGGTTATTTCGCGCGAGCTGCCGCCGCCAACGCCGACGACCTGCGCATCATCCAAAGCATGGTCGACCACGCGGTCGAGTGCGGGCTGCGCGGTGAGTCTGGCGTGATCGGTCACGATGAAGATCGCGGCGGGCGCCTGCGCGCGATCGAGTTCCCGCGCATCAAGGGTGGCAAGCCCTTCAACGTGAACGAGCCCTGGTTCGACGAGCTGCTCAAAGATATCCGTCAACCCAAAGGCAACGCGGTGGCCGTGACCCACCACGAATTCCCCACGATTCGCCCCACTTCCTGAGTCGAAGCAACGCTGCAAACGACCGGGGCGACAAGGCTCCGGTCGTTTTTCTTCGTTCTCGTCGGGGCGAGCTTAGGCTTTGACCAAGAGGTTGAAGTTCGCGAAGCGGGAGCAGGCTTGGTGGATGTCGCGCATCAGTTGGAGGCGATTGGTGCGCAGTGGGACGTCGTCGACCATGACGAAGACGTCTTCGAAGAACTGCGCCAGGACCGGCGCAAAAGTGGCGATCGCACTGAGCGAGCGCTCGTAATCGGCGGCGGTAGAGCCGCCGCTGAGCGCTGATTTGAGGGTCGCGAAGGCGTCGAACACGCGCTGCTCAGTGGGGTGCACTTCGGCTTGCACCGCGGCTGGAGGCTTCAGCTCGCCGGGCGGCGCTTCTTTGGCGATGTTGGCGGCCCGCTTGAAGACTTCGCCCGCGGAAGTGCGCACCGTTTCTTCTATCTTGCCGAGCGCGGCAGCGCGCAGCGCCACGTCGTACGGATCGTCGGCGGAGGCAGCGACACAGGCGTCCACGACGTCACCCGGCTCGGACAGTACGCCGCGCAGCCGTTGACGCAAGAAGCCGCCGAGCTTCTCGCTCGTGGCCTCAGCGCCTAGGTCGAGCTTGACGCCCACGAACGTCGTATAGGCGGCGCGGATCGCCGCACCGAGGCCGATGCGCCAGTGCTTGGCGAGCAACGTGCGCAAGAGACCGATCGCGGCGCGACGCAACGCGAGTGGATCGGCCGCGCCCGTCGGCAAGAGACCGATCGCGAAGCAACCGACCAACGTGTCGAGACGATCGACCAACGCCACGAGCGCGCCCGCGTCATCGGTGGCCGTCGAGTCGTCTGCACCGCGCGGCAAATAGTGGTCGGCGACGACGGCGGCGACCGCTGGACTCAAGCCTTGAACGAGCCCGTAGGCGGCGCCCATTTCGCCCTGCAATTCGGGCAATTCGCGGACCATCAAGGAGACCAGATCGCATTTCGCGAGCGCCGCGCCCTCGCGCGCGACGGCGATCACTTCCGCGCTCAAGCCGAGCGTTTCGCCAATGACGGGGACGAGCGCCTCCATCCGGCGCACTTTGTCGCCCACGCTACCGAGGCGCTTGTGGAACAGGATGCCGTCGAGCTCCGGTCGCCGCTTGGCGAGCGGGATCTTCAAGTCCTCATCGTAAAAGAACTTCGCGTCGGCGAGCCGGGCGCGCATCACGCGATCATTGCCGCGGCGGATGTTCTCGGGCTCGAGCGCAGTGCCGACGACGGCCAAGTACTTCGGGAGCAAGGCGCCTTTCTTGTCGCGCACGCCGAAGTAGCGTTGATGCCCCTTGGCGACGTCCAAGATCACGCGCTCCGGAAGCGCTAGAAATTTGGCTTCGAAATTGCCGACGACGACCTGTGGCTCTTCCACCAGCGAAGCGTTCTCTTCGACCAAGAAGGCGTCCTCGATCAACACGCCGTCGATGCTCTGGGCCGCTTCGGCCAGGCGCGCGACCATGGTTTGCTTGCGCTCCACCGGGTCGACCAGCACGTGCGCGCCGCGTAGCGCGGCGATGTACGCGCTCGGCCGCTCGATATTGATGTCACCCGGCGAGAGGAAGCGGTGCCCGTACGAGACACGCCCGGAGCGCACGCCAGCGAACGCGAAGCTGAGCTCTGCATCGCCAAATAGCCCAATCAGCCAGCGCACAGGGCGGCCGAAGGCGGTGTCACCGTCGGACCAGCGCATCGACTTGCGAAACGGAATTTTGCCGCA
>DATHOI010000364.1:0-6994 GCA_035485095.1 Polyangiaceae bacterium
CGAGCTCAGCGAGGGCGCCCCGGCGAGCCCTGGCGACCACGCAGGCGGTGCTGGCCATGCATGAAATGGCGCTGACTCAGGATTTAGTCGAGCTCATCACCGAGAACTGCGCGGGGCGACGCGTGACGCGTGTCGTGCTCGAGGTTGGCAAGCTTTCGGCCGTGGTGCCAGACGCGTTCCGCTTCTGCTTCGACCTGTGCGCTGAAGGCTCGCCCGCCGAGGGCGCGACGCTCGAGATCGTCGAGCTGCCCGGGCGCGGCATGTGTCGGGACTGCAAACACGAGTGTGAGCTGAATTCAGCCTTCGACGCTTGTCCGTGCGGCTCGATGGCGTTGCAATTCCTGGCTGGGGAAGAGCTCAAGTTGCGCGAAGTAGAGGTGCAGTGATGTGCGTCACATGCGGTTGTTCCGATCCCAAGCTCAGCCACGAGCACAACCACGATCACAATCATGACCATGACCACGCGCATGGGGCGCATGCACACACCATGAAACAGCGCACGCCCCGCGCGGTCCGAACCACGTTGCAGCTCGAACGAGCATTGCTCGGAAAAAATCAACGGCTCGCCGACCAAAACCGCGCATGGCTCGCCGCGCGCTCGTGCCTCGCCTTCAATCTGATGGGCTCACCCGGAGCGGGCAAAACCGCGCTTTTGGAGGCCATCGTGCGCTTTCTGCCCGATCTGTCGATCGCCGTCATCGAAGGCGACCAAGCCACCGAACGAGACGCCGAGCGCATCCGGAACGCGGGCTGCCGCGCGATTCAAATCAACACCGGCACGGGTTGCCACTTGGACGCGCACGCCGTCTTACACGGGCTCGAAGCGCTCGCGCCAGAGCCCGGCTCGCGGGTGATTCTGGAGAACGTGGGCAACCTCGTGTGCCCAGCGCTCTTCGACCTGGGCGAGGCAGCCCGCATCGTCGTGCTCTCGGTCACCGAAGGGGACGACAAACCGCTCAAATATCCGCACATGTTCCGCGCCTGCGACGCCCTCGTGTTGAACAAGATCGATCTATTGCCGTACGTGCAGTTCGACGTCGAAACCGCGCTCAGCCACGCTCGCGCACAAAATCCCAAACTCATTACCTTCGAGCTGTCCGCCACGCGAGGAGATGGCCTACCTGCCCTGTGCGCTTGGCTCGGTTCGTTCACACAAGCCGTAGCAAAGCCGCACCCAGATCCTGTCGAGGCGCAGAACGGAGCCATTCCGTGAGCAGCACCGCCGAACGGAACGCTCAAGCCATCCGCTCGCAAACCGTTGCGACCGAGGGCTTCGACGAGCAGTGGAGCACGAACGAGGCCGAAGCCATTTTGCATCAACTGGCCAACGCATTTTTCTCCACCAATCAAGCCTTTCGAGCCAACCCCGAAGTGCGCGGCGCACGAGCCAAAGCGGGTCGAGCACGCGGGCTCGAGCTCGACGCAGCAGCGATCGAAGCCGAAGCGCCACATCGTGAGCACGGTCTGCTCGTAGCTGACTCGCAAGGGGTCGTCTGCAGCGCTGGTGGTTCCATCGCTGAGCTACTCGGACGCGCGGAACGCGACCTGCTCGGCACCGCCATTTCTCGCTATTTCGTGGGCGGCGCGCCCGCTCAATCACAGCGTTCAGTGGGGCTGAAGGCGGACGGGAGCTCGCTCGACGTGTCGGTCACCGTCGCGCCGCTCGCCGGCTCTGCGCTGACGCTCTATTCCCTGCGTGATCTCAGTGAAGAACGCGCACGCGCGGTCGCGTCGAAACGAGCGGAGGCGCGCTACCGCACGCTGGTCGAACAGATCCCGGCCGTGACGTTCATGGCGTCACTCGAGGAAGGGGACAACGAGATCTACATCGGACCCCAGATCGAGGCGCTTCTCGGCTACACCCAGAAAGAGTGGCTCGATGACCCGGTGCTGTGGTTCCACCGCATGCATCCCGATGATCAGGAGCGTTGGAACGCGGAATTCGCGCGCGGCTGCGCGGTCGGTGGCCCGTTCCGCGCTGACTGCCGGTTTTTCGCGAAGGGTGGCCGCACCGTTTGGGTACACGGTGAGGCGCGTGTGGTGCGTGATCGCGACGGTCGACCGCTCTTCATTCAAGGAGTCGCCTTCGACATCACGGACATCAAAGACGCCGAAGAGCGCATGCGTGAAGCACAAGAAGCGCTATTGCGCACCGAGAAGCTCGCGGTCATTGGCCGGCTCGCTGCCAGCATTGGGCACGAGCTCAGAAACCCACTGGCCGCGATTCGCAATGCCTGGTTCTACTTGGATCGCCGGCTCGTGCAGACACCCAGCGCAGAGCCCGACCAACGGGTGCAACAATTCTCTCGGGTGATCACGACAGAAATCGACCGCTGCGCGAAAATCATCGGCGAGCTCTTGGACTTTTCTCGCGAGCGCGCGATCTACCGTGTGCCGACTCCCGCGCATGAGCTCGTCCAAAGCGCGCTGGAGGTCGTCGTGAAGCCTGGTGCGAACATCACGCTCACGAACGCGGTTTCAGAAGAGCTGCCGGTGCCCAATTTGGACGCCGATCAGTTCCGACAGGTTTTGGTTAATTTGCTGCAGAACGCTGCGGAAGCCGTGGATGCGCAGACTGGCCGCGTCGAGGTCACCGCGAGCGAGGAGGGCGGCGAGCTGACGATCGTCGTCACAGACAACGGTAAGGGCATGACGGAAGAAGTACGCGCCCGTATCTTCGAACCGCTGTACACGACCAAATTGCGCGGTACCGGGCTCGGCCTCGCGATCGTCGAAGGCATCATCAAACGGCACGGCGGTCGCATCCTCGTTGCGAGCGCGCTCGGTCGCGGTACGACTTTTTCGATCACGATTCCAATCAGTGAGGCGTCGACCGAGCCCGCGCCCGACCTCGGCGGGGCGGCTGATCTGCGCGGCAAAGCCCCCGATCACAAGAGCTCGTAAGGTGGGACCATGTCAGTAGCTCCTCCCGACTCGAGCGAGCGCTTCATTGGTCGCTATCTACTGGCGGAGCAGGTTCACACCGGCGGCATGGCTCGGGTGTATCGGTCGCGTGATCTCGAAACCGACGCCGTGGTGGCCTTGAAACGCCCCGCCAAAGACGACCCTGGTACGCTCGCGCGGTTCCTGGAAGAGGGTCGGATCCTGAGCGAGCTGGCGCACCCGGCGATCGTGCGCCAGCTCGCGCACGGCGGCACGCATTTCGAGGACGCGCACATCGTCATGGAGTGGTTGGAGGGTGACACGCTGGCCACGCGGCTCGCCGCAGGCCCGCTCAGCCTGCTCGACGCGGTCACCGTGACTCGTCGCGCCGCCGAGGCGCTGTCCGCCGTGCACCGCGCCAAGATCGCGCACCGCGATCTGAAGCCCGCGAATCTGATCTTGTGCGACGCTCTGCCCGCACGCACGAAGCTCATCGACTTCGGCATCGCGCGGCGAGAGGCCACGCGTGGCTTGACCGTCCATTCCAGCTTTGCAGGCGGAACTTGGGCGTACATGTCACCCGAACAAGCCATGGGCAGCGCGGAGCTCGGCGCGCGTGCCGACATCTACTCGCTGGGCTGCGTGCTGTTCGAATGCATCACCGGCGAGCCTGCATTCCCCAGCGATCGCGCACAGGCAGTGCTGGCCAAAGTCTGGCAGAAACCCCCGAATTTAGCAGATTTTTGCGACAATCTACCCAAACCACTGGTCGAGCTCGTGGCCAAGATGCTCGCTACCGACCCACTGCAGCGTCAGCGCGACGGCGGAGCGCTCACCACCGAGCTGCTCGCGCTCGGTAAGCTGCCTGAACGCGTGGCAACACTGAAGAGTTGAGCCTCAGGCAGGCACACACAGGCAAGGGCAGAGCTGAGTCAGCGCCACACGCTCAGCCCGAGGGTCGTCTGGTCGTCCGCCGATTGGCGCGCGCTTGCTACTAAGCACCACGAGATCGAACACGGAGCTCTGGATGCGCCTCTCAACGGCGGTCACGACGTCCACCGGCTCTTCGTGTCGATCGCAGTGCTCCAGCGGAGAGCGCGCGTGGAGGCGTGCACGGTGTTGCTGCGAGACATCACTACTCACCAATACTTCAAGCGCCATAGGGCCGACGCGCGTCAACCTTTCCGCGCAATCCAAGGCTTGGAGCTCGTCTCCGGCGAGCGCGAGCGGCACCAGCACCCGCTCCAGCGCGAGCCTCCGATCTTCGGCAGAGCGGAGACGCGCCTTGCTGTTGGGCGGGACGAGCAGCACCGCGCTAGAAGCACTGGCAAACAGCGACCTTGCGACCGATTCCTCGTTCATTCGCGGCGCGTCTGGACCGGCCAGCACGATCAAATCATGACCGGCTAACTGAGCCACGCGCTGAATCGTCATGTACGGGTCTCCGTGATCGATGCGTCGGCGGAGCGTCACGTCGCCGCGCAGCTCGAGCGACGTCACGAATTCGCGCAGCGCATTCTTGGCGCGCTCTTTGGCGACCGTAACCCCCGTCGCCAAGTCCGAATGCCAGACATGAAGCACGTCGATCTCCGCTTCTTGCAGGGAGCCAAACGCGACTGCAAATTCCAGTGCGTTCGCCGAGCGCGGTGAGAAGTCGACCGGGACGAGAATGCGCTTCAACGCGGCCTTCGCAACGCTCAGCGAGCTGAGCCCAGCAGGGCCTGCAGCTTGCCCAGGAAATCCGGAAAATGAAGCCCTTTGGGGAGCTCGGCGTCCGCGGCTCGTCGCATGCGGTCGGCGCCGACACTGCCGCTCATGGCAACGACCTTCGTGTTCGGCAACACGCGTCGAATTAGCGGGATGAGGTCAGTGCCATAGCCGTCGCCAAGCGAGTGATCGAGGAGAACCGCGTCGTAGCTGGCGACGGGCCCTTCTAGAATTCGCGTGGCATCAGCGACGGACGCCGCGACATCCACCTTGAAACCGTCGTCTTCCAACAAGGTCGATAGCGTCAAGCGATTGCTTTCGTCGTCATCGACCAACAAGAGATGATTCATGGCGCCACTCCTGCCGGGCTACGCGCGCCCGCGATCGGGATCCTCAAACTCACCTCAGCGCCCTGCGTGGGGGAGCCGATCACCAGATCTCCGCCAGAGCGCGCCGCGACGCGGCGCGCCATGCACAACCCCAGCCCGAGATGCCCCGCCTTCGTGGTTTCGAAGCGCTCCAAACAACGCTTGCGATCTGCGATCCCCGGACCGGGATCCGAGACCGTGATGACGCACTCGTTGTCCTCACGCAGCACGCGAATGCTCACAGAACCTGATTCGATGGCCTCTCCGGCGTTCTCGAGCAAACAGCGCACTGCAAACGCCAAGCCCTGAAAATCCCCGTCTATTTGCAGGTCGTTCTCGACGACGTCGAGCGTGAACTGCACGGCCGAGTCGAGGCGACAGGTCTGCAGGGCAAGACGCACGCTATCCAGCACGCTGACCTGCTTCACGTCGAGCGCGCGCACACCTTGCACTCGCGCCGACCAAGCGTCGATGACCTCATCGGTGCGCTGCACCTCGCCTTCGATCTTGGTCAGGAACTCGTTGACCCGCGGATCGCGCTCGGCGTTGTTCTCGGAAGCCAGCTTGCGCCGCACGAAAAACGCCAAATTCCTCACGGAAGCAATGCGATTCCTGACGTCGTGCCGCACTGGTGCGCTCGCCTCTTCGATCAGGGCCAAGACTTCGGTGACGTACAACGGATCCGAGGCCATCATTTTCTCACGGGAACCGCCGCCCGCACTCGCGCTATCGCGGTCAATAATTCTCGCACCTCGAACGGTTTTCGCAAGCACGTCGCCACACCGCGGCGCGCGATGCCACGGACTTGCTCGTTCGTGGCAAGCCCCGTAATGGCGATGAAGTCCATGTGAGCGTCGAGCCGTTGCAACGCTTCACACGTTTCGAGACCGTCCAGAGGTTGCATCACCAGATCCAAAACGCACACATCGACGCCATTTTGCTGGGCAAAATCGAGCGCGCTCTTGCCGTCTTCACAAGTTTCGACCCGCATGCCGACGGCGCGGAGCGCCTCCGCGAGCGAGGAGACGTAAGAATGGGTGTCATCGACCAACAGCACCGCGTTGCGCTTCAGTGCGCGCGCGACGACCTCCAGAATGCGGTCCATCGCGAACGGCTTGTAGAGCATCGCGAACAGCCCATTGCTCAAAGCGCGCAACACCAGATCTTCTGACACGAACGCAGAGATTAGGATGAATGGCGTATCGAGCGCGCGCTGCCGAACCGCCGCGAGCACGTCCACCCCAGTGGCAAGGGGCATGACCACATCCGAGATGATCAGATCGAACGGCTGCTGGCCAATCAAAGCAATGGCTTCGGCGCCGTCACGCGCCTCGACGATCTGGTAGCCCTCGAGCTCGAGGTTGGCGACGAGCCCCGCGCGTACGCCTTCGTCGTCGTCTGCAACCAGGATTTTTTGCTGTGTCGCCGGGGCTACGCTGGGTGTTGGAGTCATCGCTTCCGAGTTACTTTCGATCGCTCAGCGCAGCATTGAGCGCTGCGCTCGACCGCTTCATGTGCGCCACGCCCGCAAACTGATTGACACGCTCGATGAGCTGCTCGGGGCTGAACGGTTTGCGCAGCATGCCAAGCATCTTACGATCGTCGTAGGGGACGCGGTCGAGCAACTCGCTAGCGTGAGCCGTAACGAGGATAAAACACGGTTTCAACAGTAGGTTCTTCAGAGAAACCTCGTGAAAAAACTCCACGCCGTCCATCCCCGGCATTTGCCAATCGGCGCACACCACGTGAAAGCTCTCGCGGTCCATCATGCGCAGCGCTTGCAACCCGGACGCGGCGCAACGCACCACGAACTGGTCCGACAAGACTGCCGCCATACTTTCCAGCAAGCGAATGTCGTCGTCGACTAAGAGAACTCTAAAGGATTCCTGCTGACTCATGAGCCGGCTCCCTCTGACGCGGGTGCGTTACTGCGCCGCCGCACGCGCAGCCGCCAATCAAACACCATACAGCGCGCGCTGATGATCGTCGATGGACGCAATGGCCGCTGGCCACTACTCGCGCGCCGCTGCACCCGG
>DATHOI010000365.1:0-7893 GCA_035485095.1 Polyangiaceae bacterium
CACTTGGTGCAGCTTTGGGTCGCGTTGCCACGAGCTGAGGAAGAGACCGAGCCTGAATTTCATCATCACCCCAGCGCTACGCTGCCCGAGCTCGAAGTGAGCGGCGCACGGCTGCGCTTGCTGGCCGGCAACGCGTACGGGAAAAGCTCACCGGTTCGGATATTTTCGCCGCTCTTTTATCTGGAAGCGGTGCTCCCGGCTGGCTGCACACTCCCGCTCCCGGAAGAGCACGAAGAGCGCGGCGTGTACCTGCTCAGCGGCCAGCTGAGCGCGAGCTCCGCGCTGATCGAAGAGCGTTCGCTCACGATCTTTCCCAGCGGGAGCAGCCAGGCGGTGCACGCAAACGTGGACTCTCGCTTGTTACTCCTGGGCGGCGCTCCACCCGACGGACCGCGCTATATCGAGTGGAATTTCATCTCGAGCTCGCAGGAGCGTATTGAACGAGCCAAAGCGGCGTGGCAAGCCGGGCAATTCCCGAAGGTGCCCGGAGACGACCAAGAGTTCATCCCCCTCCCCGCACCGAAACCCGCAGCTCGCGGTTGAACGCGCGCGCCGCCGACTCGATGCGGCGCTACTTGCGCAAAGTGGCGAGGGCGTCCGTCCAGCGCTGCAGCTCGTCGAGCATGGTCACCGCCGCTTTTTCGAGCGGTTCCGAGCCGCGAAACGTGCCGTTGTCCATGAGCTGCGCATGGAACGGAATCGTCACGGACTCCGGAATCGACACCACCTTGAGCGTGCTGAGAGGTTGCTTGGTCATCTGCACGGAGCGCATGCCGCCCGACACTCCGCCGTAGCTCACGAAACCCGCGGGCTTGTAAGCCCATTCGTGAAACAGATAGTCGATGGCGTTCAGCAGCGCGGGCGCCGCGCTGTAGTTGTATTCTGGCGTGACGAATACGAACGCATCGGAGGCCTTGACGATCGCGCTCCACGCCCTGGTGTGCTCTTTCTCGTACTCGGCAAGACGTGGGTGCTTCGGTTCGTCGAGCAGCGGCAAATTGCGGTCCTTTAGGTCGACCAACTCCACCTCGAATTTGCCGTGACTCTTGGCACGCTCGAAAAACCATTGCCCAATCGGGAGCCCGGCGCGCCCGGGACGTGTGCTGCCAATCACGACGCTCAGCTTGCTCATGTGCCGAGGTTTAGCTGATTTCTCCGCCCGGCAGCGGGCGTTTTTCCGACGGGTTGACAGCCCGGACAGAGTGGCCAATTTGCTGCGGGAAACCATGACCGAAGCCACGACCCATTCCTTCAAAGCCGAAGTGAGCCAAGTGTTGCACTTGGTCGTCAACTCTCTCTACAGCCATAAAGAGGTGTTCCTGCGGGAGCTCGTGTCGAATGCCTCCGACGCCCTCGACAAGCGGCGCTTCGAAGCGCTGACGCATCCGGAGCTGGCGTCAGCAACCGAGCTGAAGATTCAGATCAGCGCCGACCCGGTCGCCTCGACACTCACCATCTCCGACAATGGCATCGGCATGACGGCCGCCGAGCTCGAGCAGAACCTGGGCACCATCGCCCGCTCTGGCACGCGCGAGTTCTTGAACAAGGTCACGAAGGCGAAAGAAGCTGGCGACCAGGGGCTACAGCTGATCGGGCAATTCGGCGTCGGATTTTACAGTGCGTATTTGGTGGCTGACCGCGTCGACGTCATCACGCGACACGCAGGCGAAGAGGCCGCACATCACTGGAGCTCGGACGCGCAGGAGTCGTTCACCATCGAGCCGGCGGCGCGCGCCGAGGTCGGCACCACGCTCGTGCTGCACCTCAAAGACGAGCAGAAGGAGTTTTTGAACGAGGGTCGGCTGCGCGACCTCGTCCGCCGTTATTCCGACTATATCGGTCACCCCATCGAGCTCAGCGTAACGCCGAAAGAGGGGGAGTCGAAGCAGCCAGTTTTCGAGCGCATCAATCAAGCAAGCGCCCTTTGGCAGCGCACGCCAAGCGACGTGACCGAGGAGCAATACAGCGAATTTTACCGCCATCTGACCCACGACTACGAGCCACCGCTCGCGCATCGGCATTTCAAGGTCGAGGGCACACAGCTCTTTGCGGGTCTATTGTTCTTGCCCAAGCACGCCCCGTTCGATCTGTACGACCCGGCAGCCAAGCACGGCATTCGCTTGCACGTGCGGCGTGTGTTCGTGATGGACGACTGCGCGGAGCTACTGCCGAACTTCCTGCGCTTCGTGCGCGGCGTGGTCGACAGTGAGGACCTACCGCTCAACGTGTCGCGCGAGATCCTGCAAGATTCGAAGCTCGTGCGCGTGATCAGAAAGCAGGTCGTCAATCACTCGCTGTCGATGATCGAAGAGCTCGCGGGCAAGGACAGCGAAGTATTCGCGAAGTTCTGGGCTGACTTCGGCGCGGTGATCAAGGAAGGCTTGCACTTCGAGAGCGAGCACCGCGAGCGCATCGCGAAGATCGTGCGCTACGAGTCGTCTACGCAGCCCGGGCTGACCACGCTCGGTGACTACGTAACGCGCATGAAGAACGGTCAGAAGGCCATTTACTATGCGACCGGCACGTCCCGCGCTTTGCTGGATTCGAGCCCGCACTTGGAGACATTGAAGAAGCGCGGCTACGAGGTCTTGTTCATGACGGACGGCGTCGATCCGTTTGCCGTGTCGAGCCTCGGTGAATTCGAAGGCAAGCCACTCGTGTCCGCCATGGACGAGAATCTGGATTTGGCAGAAGAAGAGCTGACCGACGAGCAACGAGCCACCGAGGCCGAGCACAAGAAGCAGGCCGAGCCGCTAGTTGAGCGCTTCAAGGCCGTGCTCGCGAGCAAGGTCGGAGAGGTTCGGCTCTCGACTCGGCTGACGGATTCACCGGTCTGCTTGGTCGTACCAGACGGCGGCATGGCGCCGCACATCGAACGCTTGATGATGGCGCGGCAAATGGGCATTCCGCCTCAAAAGCGGATCTTGGAGCTGAACCCCAGCCATCCGTTGATCCAAAATTTGGAGCGTCGCGACAAGGAAGACCCAGGCAACGTAGCCGCGTGGATCGAGCTTCTCTATGATCAAGCCCTGATCGCCGAGGGCTCGCCGCTCGAGAACCCAGCCGCGTTCGCACAGCGCCTAACGAGCTTGCTCACCAACGCCAGCGCGGCGGGCTGAGCCGCGTTTAGTCATTTCGTTCGCTGCTCTTCCAGCTGCAGCGTAAGAAAGCGCGACAACGCGTGCGGGCATGAGGGCGTTTCGCGCGCTGCTGCACGAGCTGCGGGCGGTATCACACCGAGTAGTCGAGCGTCGCCTGAAACGCGTGAGCGAACGGCGCGTTCGTCTGCGAAAGATGACACGTAGCCGCGACACGGCGGACATGAGGGCCGGTGCAAGATTCAATAATGGCGCGGGTTGCGACGATGACGAGAACGAGCGCCTGAGGTGCTTGAATACATGACAACAAAAGTCAAAGGCATGGTTCAGTTGGCCGGAGTGACTTACCGCATCGTGCGGGTCGCTACCGGCTCTTACTCCGTGATTCGTATCAGCGACGACCAAGACGTAGGCTCGTTCAAAACGGCGCCTGCGCTCGGCATCGAAGCGCGACTGATCGAACCCAACTTGCTGCGTGAGGTAGCGCGGCTCGCCATCCACGCCGCGAAGACCAGCTATGCCGGTTTCCCAGCGCCGGCTGCAGCTCGAGTCAGCGCGGTCAATGTTGCTCCGCATCCGCCAAGCAGCGCGCCGCCGCCCGCCGCGACTTGAGCCGTCACGACGAAGCCATTTGACGGCAGCGCGAACCCCGCTCAAATTGGGCTGCGGTGTACGGCGCTTCTTCCCCAGGTCGGAGCGAGCCACTCGAGGCTGCGAGCATCGCAGAGCTCGGGCAGCGGCTGGCGAGCGGCAAAGTCTTCGTGCTGAGCGGCGCCGGCACCAGCACTGGCTCCGGCATCCCCGACTACCGCGACGAGCAAGGCGCGTGGAAGGGCCGAAAGCCCGTTCAATACCGCGACTTCATCGGCTCGGAGGCGACCCGCAAGCGCTACTGGGCGCGCAGCATGGTCGGCTTTCCCCTGATGGCGAACGCCATGCCCAACTCGGCGCATCACGCGCTGTGTGCACTCGAACGGCGTGGAGCGCTCACACTCTTGGTCACTCAAAACGTGGATGGCCTGCACCGCCGCGCGGGCAGCGAACGCGTGATCGACCTGCACGGTCGACTCGACCGAGTGAAATGTTTGGGTTGTGGAGCCATCACTTTGCGCGCGGAGCTTCAGTCCGAGCTCTCATTGCGAAATCCGGAATTTGCGAGCCTGCCCGCCATCGTCAAACCCGACGGTGATGCCGAGCTCGAAGCCGTGAGCTACGAGCATTTCGAGGTCGTGCCGTGCTCGGCCTGCGGCGGCCTGCTCAAGCCAGATGTGGTATTTTTCGGGGAGAACGTGCCCTCTGAACGGGTGCGCGAAGCGATGTCTGCGCTCGAGGCGTCACGTCTGCTGCTGATCGTCGGTTCGTCTCTGATGGTGTTCTCCGGCTATCGTTTCGCGCGCGCCGCGCTGCGCCTTGGCGTGCCGATCGCGGTCTTGAACCGCGGCAAGACGCGCGCAGACGACCTGGCAGCGCTCAAGATTTCGGACGATATCGGACGGGTCCTGGGCGAGCTCACCGAGCTCGGGTGATGGCGTGAGCGTCGAGCCCTGGCTCAGAGGAGCATCAAGGCGAGACGTCGACCGCGAATTTTTTGACCCAGGTCGTGCCAGTGCCACCGCTGATCTCATTGCCGAACTCGACGCTCGCGACGTAGTGGTCGGCGCTGATCAGCCCTTTCTCCACCAGGTAACGGAGTAGCTCGTCGACCGGGATCGTCCCTGAGCGCTGCACGGTGGGCGTCTTCAACGAGAGCAGGCGCCAGCCGCCAGCGCCGTTGTCACCTGCGCCGTCCTTCTGCCACACCTCGTAGGTGACGCCGGCAACGAGCGGTCGATCAACGATGCTGCCCGCCGGTTGCGCGACGCCCGCGGCTTCCACCCAAAACATGATCTCCGCTGAAATCAAGGCGGGGTTCGGCGCGCCTGCACTGGAACGAGCGCTGACCAGCCAAACCTCCGGCGCTAGGTTGTAACTGCCCGTCGCGCTGGTCTCGACGTCGTACTGGATGGCGAGCTGCTGCATCTGAGAAATCTTGAGCGGGAAGCGATGGTCCGACGAGCGCCCCCCGGTCCACGGCTTCCAGCCGAAAATGATCTCCGGATAAGCGAACACGGACGAATCCGTCCCCGGCCAATTCCAGCTCCAGCCCCGTTCGAGCTGTGCGGAAGGCGCGCCTGCCGAGGTGCGTTCGAGTAAGCACTGCTCGAACTTGCCGTGCGCCTTGCCCGAGCCCCACTGATTGTTCTCGTAGCGATACGGCGCAGCCTCGACTGTCGCCGCGTTCGCGCACATGGCTTTGACGCCCGCCGCAGCAACGCCCGGAGCATGCGCCGCCTGGCGTGGACGGCAGCCGGCGGACACCAAGAGCGAGCAGCAGAAGGCGCCGAACACCAAGCGATCGAATGGCACGCCCAAAGCCTAGTACGAGCCAGCCCGACCCGGTACCGGTTCCTGTTCGCGCGACTCCAAAGCGAGCTGGGAGCAAAAAACCACGATCGACGAAGCAGTCAGATCCCGTATTGCTCCGCTTCGTTATCGCGAATGCGTGGTTTGGCCGCCGCGGGCTTGGCGGGCGGAACGGCTCGTGCAGCCTTCGGCGCCGCGCGACCTTTTGAGTCGCGTGCGGCTGGCGCGACGCGTGCGCCAACGCGAGCGTCCGAGAGCGGAGTCACGGTTGGCGCCACGACGGCAGAAGCGCTCGCGCTCGGGGCAAGCTCGCTGGTTGGCGTCGCCGCGGCTGCGGCTGCGCTCGGCTCCAGCGCGACGAGCGGCGCACTAGCCAATGGCGCGACCGCAATCGCGGCGCCTCGCTCGGCCGCTGGCGCCGGAGCGCGCGTCTGGTTGTAGCGTGCGAACGCACCCACTCCCAGAGCCGCGACCAGCGACACCGCCGCAGTCACTGCCCAAGTGGCACGGCGTGCGCGCCGCGGCGTCGAAGCGGATTGAAGGTCGCGCTCGGAAACCGGGGCGGCGAGCGGCGCCGTCATCGTGACCAGAGCCGAGAGCGACGATTTGTGCGACGACCGAAATTTCTCGTCCGAGACGCTGACGGAGCGCGCTGGCGTCTGGAAAAAAGCGACCACCTCGGCGTGCGAGGCGAGATGGCCGCGCGCGACGGCCTCGATCGCACGCTCGAGCTCGACACAGTCGGCGAAGCGCTGTCCCGGGTCGACAGCCAAGGCGCGCATCGCCACAGCCTTCAACGGGATCGCCCAGGCGAGCTCAGGGGGCAACTCAGGCAGCAGGACTTTGCCGCCCATCAAGCGCGTGACGATGCCGTCCGGCGAGTCATGCTCAAATAGCCGAGAACCTGCCAGCGCCTCCCAGAGCAACACGCCCGCGCTGAACACATCTGCACGGCGATCGATGACGTCACCCAGCAACCGCTCGGGCGCTAGGTGACCCAAGCTCTCCGGCGAAGGCGGGAGCTCCGCCACTTGCCAATGCCACGGAGCGAGCGGCAACAAGCGCGCGACACCCTGCGCGTCCACGCGCACCGAGCTCGGCGCGAGCTCACCGTGCACGAAGCCGACGCCACGTTCCGTGACGGTGGCGTGCAACGCGGCCACACCAGCGAGCACGTCCAGCAGAATGCGCAGGGCGCGCGAGAGCCCGTAGCCCGCCAGACCACGCGCCGGCGGCAGCGCGAACCAACCTCGCGACACGGTCACGTCGAGCGCATAGCCACCCGGCACGACGCACAGCGGCGCGAGCTGAGGATGGATCTGCGCCAGCGAGAGCTGCGTCGCAAAAGGTTGCGACGACAATGCGCTCGCAGAGTCGGAACGCGAGGGATCGGCAGATCGGGGCAAGTCTTAAAGAATACGGCAAAACCGGACAAAACTTGCAAATCACAGCAAGGGTGGATTTTTGTGGACCTCGGCGCGCGCGGCGACGCTCAAACTTTGGCGCAAACCTCAGTGATCACGCGGCGCAACCAGTGGTGTGCCGAATCGTGGTCGAGCCGCGGATGCCACGCGAGCGAAAACGCGAAGCGCGGCAAGCGCAGCGGAGGCTCGATCAACCGGAGCGGGAAGCGCTCGGCCATGCGCCGCGCGAGGCGTTCTGGCATCGTCGAGATGAAATCGGTTTCTGAGACGACGATCGGCGCAACGAGGAAGCTCGAAACGACCAGCGCGACGCGCCGTTTCAGACCGCGACGCTCGAGCTCGGTGTCGACGATACTACCCGGAGCGCCACCCGGCGCGACCAGCACGTGGCGAAGCGCCAGGTAACCGTCGAGCGTGAGCTTTTTGGTGACCCGAGGGTGCCCCTGGCGAACCATTGACACGAAGCGGTCGGAAAATAATTTCTGCGTAGAAAATGTAGCCGGGACAGAGTCCGTCACGACCAGAGCCAGATCGACGGCGCCGGCATCGAGCAGCTCGCTGAGGTTCGGAAACGTGACCACCGACAAGTCGACGTTTGGGGCTCCTCGCTCGAGCTCGCTGAGGAGCGGCGTCAGGAGCACGCCTTGCGCGTAGTCCGCCATGCCGAGTGTGAACAATTTGCGCGTCGTCCTCGGCTCGAACGGGGGCTCGGCGGTCACGACGCCACTCAGCTCGGACAAGCCGCGCTCTAGCCCTGGCAAGAGCCGCAATGCGCGCGGCGTGAGCTCGAGCTTTCGGCCGCGGCGCACGAGCAATGGGTCCTTGCACAGCTCACGCAAGCGTGACAGCGCATGACTCGTGGCCGATTGACTCAGCCCCACTTGGCTGGCCGCGCGTGTCACGTGGCGTTCCTGCAATAGCGCGCGCAACACGACGAGTAGATTCAGGTCGATCGAGCTCAGCAACGG
>DATHOI010000366.1:0-3501 GCA_035485095.1 Polyangiaceae bacterium
CGACGCGAGCTCCCCTCATGTCGCGATCGATCGAGGCGTGGTTGAAGGCGCACTACGCACCTCACAACGAGGCTCTCGCGGAGCTACTGGGGCGCCGCTTGCCGTGGGGCTAGTCCACAAGAGCGGCGGGACGGGCCAACGGTGTCGCACCGGTGCGAGCGCCGAGCAACCTGCCGACGGGAACGGCGCGGTCGCTGGGCTCGACAAGGCGTCAGGCTTGCACGTTCGGCTCAGCTCGTTGCATTGTAGCGATGACGCCATGCCTAGTCCCAGAAACAGACGCATAGGTAACCATAGATGAGCACGCGACAACGGTTCCCGCGCTTCATGCGTAGAGACACGACGCTGCTCTTTTGGGTGAACTCGGCACGTTACGGCTTTTGCCTGCTACCGCATGTCGCGCGGGACGAGGACGAGTATTCCGTAATTTTCGATGCGCGCTGGCTGTGCTTCGGCGTGAACCTCGCCTTCGTCGATGAGGACCGGGTGACGCGAGGGGCCTCTCGTTTCGGGCCTCCCTAGTCGAAACACGCCCGTCGGAGCCGATACACCATGCTGCAGTCTTCGACCGTGCTGCGCAGCGAGTCACCCTTGGCGATGGCTAGGCTTTTTCGAGGACGATCCAAGTTCCGCCGGTGATCGGCCAAATGACCCGTGCAACGCTTCGGTCCGCCGCCCACCACCGAATGGGCTCGGCCAACCCGGTAGCTTTCGCCCAATTGAAGAGATCCATCGGATTGCAAAAGTAGCAAGCGTCGTTGTCGGCGTGAAACGGTGGCCGATGATCGGGCTCGCGCATCAGGAACACTGGCGTACTCTCCACGGTCAATTTTTTCAGTGTTTGCTTCACGAATAGAAGCGTGTTCAGCCACGCTTCTGGCATGGTGTTTCCGCCGGGATGACGCGCCATTTCCGCCGTTCGGACTTCCCACAACTTGCCTTGCTTGAGGCAGCGCAGGGTGTGGCGCACTGCCCAATACAAGTTGGGTCCTGCGCCAAGTAGGTTTGGCCCCACCACGACCAGCCTACCGCCCGGACGTAGCACGCGCATGATTTCGCGAAGTGCCAACTCCGGTTCCGGCACGTGCTCGAGCACCTGATACATCGCCGCCGCGTCGAACGTCGCGTCGGCAAATGGCAGATGCTGCGCGTCCCCTTGCGTGTAAGGAATATCAGCGAAGGCGCGCACTTCGACACGGTCGCTCGGATAGAGATCCAAACCATGCGCGTCGTGACCCGCCTCGCGCATCATGAGCGTACTCCACCCAGCGCCACAGCCTATGTCGAGAACGCGACAGTGCTCCTTCGTGAGGTGCTGTGTCACGAAGCCGACGTAGCGACTGTAATACTCTCGCGCCCGAACCGACTCGCCGCCGAACGCTGGGCGCACCGCGCCGTCGAGCTCCGCGTACAAACGCTGCACTGTGTCGGGAGCGGAGGCCATTGGTCAAGTATAGACGGTTCAACGGCTTCTACAACCCGTCAGGCCATTGCAAAATGCTGGCGACAGCCGCCCAATACACGGGGTCGAGCAAGCATGATTGGGCGGAAATCCCCTCGACTACGCGTGCGTGCACGTACAGCGCACAGGGCAGGCGTTGCTTGCGATCACCGCACGGAGGTTACGGCAGCCGTGTCGACACCAAGATCTCAGCCTGCGCTGGCCGATCAGAGCGGATTTGTATCTCTGGGAAGAGGTGATCTCGCAAGCGGAGACAGGGATACTCGACGAGACGAGACATCGCGATCCCGAGACTCACACTGATGAGAAAGTAGGAAGCGACCAGTGGCACACCGTGCACCTGCACGTGAAACCAACGGCGGAGAAACTCCGCTCCCCAGGGCTGTACGGCCCCATGCCAAAGGTATATCGAGTACGAGTAGACCCCAACGAACGCAAGAGCGCTCGTAAGTCCCGAAACCACGCCTACGAAGCGCGCCGGAACAACGACTTGGCTTCGCAAGCTAAGCATGAGGATGATCCCAAAGCCTAGGTACAGCATCGTCAGCCCGGCAGTGAGCATGAACCGGTTCCCGGGGGGCAAGAGGAGACAGGGCAGAAGCAACAACACGGAAAGCGCGGCCGCGATCACGCGATTGTTTTTGGGACCGAGCGCTCTAGCGAGAATGTCGGGGCGAAAGTGGTGCAAGTAACCCAGCGTTACGCCAAAGAATAGGGAGTCAATTCGCTCGTGCGTAGGAATGAGAACCTTACGGTAGGCTCCCCAATCTGGGAGGTCGGCCAACGGAATTCGGAGAACCGTCACGACTCGAAACGCCAGACAGATAACCGCTACGAGGAGGAATACGCCTGGAACCATTCGGAAGGGGTCCGCACGGTTTGCCGAAAAACGGATCAAAACAAGGAGGAAAATAGGCAAGAGGAGATAGAAGTGCTCCTCCACGGCGAGCGACCAGGTGTGATTCCAGATGGGCTTACCGTAGTTCTGAAAGTAAAGAATTTCAGACAGGTATTGGCGTGTCGAGCTAGGCCGGCCCGTCAGCGACTCCACGCAAAATGTCGCGCCGAGAAAAACGCAAAAAGCCGGATAGAGCTTGAACCAGCGACGCACGATGAATCGCTTGAAACTTATCGACCCACGGCGCCGATATTCGCCGAACAAGAGGCCAGAGATAAGGAAGCCGCTGAGGACGAAGAATAAATCCACACCGACCCAGCCGGCCGTGGCGATACGAAGCTGAACGAAGCTGTGTCGCACGAGCACGCAAAGCAGGGCGACGCACCGCAAGACGTCGAGTCTTTTGTCGCGCATCTTCCGCGACCAATCGCTCAGATAGCCCTCACCGTCAAGAGGATGGCCATCGACTGACCTGAGACTAGCGCGCAGATCCCCTGCGCTTGAGCACTCGTGCCAGTCCCGCCGCTACCACCGGCGGCGATGCCCTCGTCGGTTCCCGCGGTACCACCACCCTGCTCCGGTTCCAATCCGAGCTCTCGAACGGGACCTCGTGGCGTCCTCTGACACAATTGCCGGCTCCTGCCTAAAGCGAGCGGGTCGGCTCGCACCCTGCGGTTCGCGCTTTCGAATCAGTGGGCGTCAGTGTAAGCAACCAAAACGACGCACAGATGAAGAAGCGAGCGCTGATTTGCGAGTGTGTTAGCGAAGAGGGCACCTTCAGGGCGAAGCTGTTGCTCCGCCTCCTCGAAAGACGAGCTCGAGCTCATCGACCATCTTGAAAGACAGCCCCCAATTGCAGCGACGCGACATTCTACGCCGGTATCCGCTCGCGTCGGTACGGCGTGCCACCTGCCTCACGGGGGTAAAATCGCGCAGCGCCAATCGTTCTTACACAGCATGTGGAACGCCCCTGTGCTGATCGGCGAACTTGCCGCATTCCATGCCGCCTGCCGCAGGCACGTAGGGCTCGAATGACCGAAGCGGAATTGGCTCGAGGCGACCGAGACGAAGCGCTGGATGGCCTGCGTGCAGTCGCCGCGCTGATGGTCGTTTTCTACCATTGCGGCGTCGAGCTCGAGCT
>DATHOI010000367.1:0-6272 GCA_035485095.1 Polyangiaceae bacterium
CCTATGTCGCCCGCGGTGAAGCGCGGCAAGCCTACACACGGGCTTTTGCCGCGCAATTGGCGACTAACACCGGCAAGCCAGCTGCCGGCTGATTGAGCGCGGTCGATGTTTCCCACACGCGGTGCGGCGGATCGTTACTCATCTGGGATCCGCGACGTGAGTTTAGAATATCCCCCAAATGGAGCGCAAATCGCCTGTCCCAGGCGTCCGTTCGTGGAAACGGCACGGGCGGCCTTGACGCCGTCTGGGGCGCGGGCTTGTCCTGACGCGGATGTCGGCCGCAGCTACAGCTTTGGTGTTGAGTTCGACGCCGGCACTCGCGCGTGAGCTCGAGCCGCTTTTGGCTGCACGTCGCCTCGCTACGCGCGAGGCTCCCTCGAGCGCTCTGGCAGAGCGCGAGCTCGACTCGGGTAAGATCGAGCTCTTGCTCATCGACGTGGCCGACGACGCGGGCATGAAGCTCGTAGCCGTATTCGCTGCCAGCCATCCCGAATGCGCGATCGTGGCCGTGACGCCTGCGACGCAGATAGCGCTGGGCGTGCAGGCAGCGCGTTCCGGCGCTGCCGACTTCGTGCGCTATCCGTGCGACGCGGCGGAAGTCAGCTATGTGATCGGCAAGGTGCTCACCGGGCTCGAACACGACGCTGACCAGCCGCCGCCGTCGGGGCTCGCGTCGGCGCAGACCACGATGATCGCCAACGCGCCCGCGATGCAGGAATTGCTCTCGCTCTTGCGGCGCGCGGCGAGCGGTATGGCGACCGTGCTCGTTCGCGGAGAAAGTGGCAGCGGCAAGGAACTCATTCTGCGCCAACTTCACGCCTGGAGCGCGCGACACGGGGGGCCGTTCGTCAAAGTCCATTGTGGCGCGCTGCCCGACAATCTCTTGGAGAGCGAGCTCTTCGGCTACGACAAGGGCGCCTTCACGGGCGCGAGCGCGGCGAAACCAGGTCGCGTAGAGGTCGCCGACGGCGGCACGCTCTTTCTCGACGAGATCGGCGACATTACACCCTCCTTTCAAGTCAAGCTGCTGCGGTTATTGCAGGACCGGGAGTACGAGCGCCTCGGCAGCAACATCGTGCGCACGGCGGATGTGCGCTTCGTCGCAGCTACCCACAAGAACCTCGAGAGCATGGTTTCGCGCGGCGAGTTCCGCGAGGATCTGTTTTATCGCCTGAACGTGATCGCGCTCCACGTGCCGCCGCTGCGCGCCAGGCCGGGGGACATCGAAGCGCTCGCGCTGCACTTCTGCGACAACACCAGCGCTGAAAACGGCCGCGCTCGCGCGATGTTCGACGCGGACGCGCTCGAACTACTCTGCTCGCAACGTTGGCCGGGCAACGTGCGCCAACTTCAGAATTTCGTGGAGCGGCTGATCGTACTGGCGGACAGTCCGCGCGTCTCGAGGCAGGATGTTGCGCGGGAGCTCGCGCGCACGCCGGGTACTCAGGGCTTGGCCGCAGCAGGCGGCTTTAGTTTGGCGGAGAGCGCGCCGAGCAGCACTATCCTCGAGCTCGAACAGGCGCGCAACAAGGCTGAAAAACACGCGCTCGAGAAAGCGTTGCACGCCGCGAAGGGCAATCGCGTCGTCGCGGCGCGCCTACTCGGCATCAGTCGCCGCGCGCTGTACTACAAGCTCGCGGAACACGGCGTCGCGTGAACGAGGCGGAGCACAAAAAAACGCCGCACGTCGCCCCGTCGCGTGAGCGACCGAGCAACGTGCGACGGCGGAGTGACTCAACAGCGTGAGGGTTCAACGCTGCGCGCAGCAGCAGGCCCTCACGAGCAGCTGCGCTTCACGGATTGCCGGAGCCCGGGGTGTAACCCGGGCCGAACCCCTCCGTCCAATATTGAACGACCTGCACGCTCTCGCCGTGAGCCAGCTTCGTCGGATACAGGAAGACACCGAATGAATAGAACCATTGCTGGTAGTCAGCCTCGGCTTGGATGTCGCCGACCGTGCCCGTGAACTTCGTATCCTTGCTCACGGACACGGCGTAGCCTGCCGTGGAATCCCAGCCTTGCGAATACTCCGCTGTGACGAAAGCGCCCATCGAGGCACCGAATTCGGTCGAAGTGGTAACACTACTTTCGTCGGTCACTTTTGTATTCAAGTCGACGTAGGCGTAGTTCAAGGATGAGCCTTGCCCGACGGAAACCGGGTTGGAGGCCCAAGCGGCGGGAAAGCCAGAATCGTCGAGTTTCCCGCCGATCAAGCTCTCGCTTTGCTTGAGTGTGGGAAAGCTCGTCGGGTCCCCGGCCACTTCGGGCAGGATGTCGGAGCCGATCTGCGACCCTTGAGTCCCGACCAGCTGATTGTAGTAGTCGACTGTCCACTTGTAGATGCGCGAATCAACGGGAACGTCGACGGTCATGTTCGTGCCGACCAGCGCCGGATTGGCACTACTCGTGATCGTGTATTGGTAACGCATGCAGAGCACGCCATTGAAAATGACGACACTGTCGGGGTACGCAGCCGCGTAGCCCGAGCCGACGCTGACGGACTGACTCGTGGTGTTGATGGTGTTGAATGCTTGAGCCATCGAAGCGTGAGCGCCGACACTCAGGAACTCGGCTCCGGGGATCGGAACATCGAACGAGAGCGTGACCTTGCGCGTGATGCTGTACTCGTTCGTCGTCTCGTTTTCGTCGCTGGTCGAGGCCTCGTATGTAGTGTTGCTGCTGGTGGATTGCTGACTGATGCCGTCCTTGTTGGGGGGCGCGGCGAGGATCACGAGCGGCTGTGGGCGCGTGAGCTCGAGCCATTTTTGGCCAGTGAAGCGCACATGCAGGCTATCGGCGTCGTAGTCGCCGCCTACCGCCCAAACCGGGCCTGCCGCGTCCGCAATGGGTACTGTTTGGAGAACGCTCGGGCTCGCGACATAGACCGCGCCATTGACGCCGGCGACGATGCGATGCGGCGTGAGGGTCGTGCCGTCGCGAACGGCAACGATGACGTCGGCACCGCAGTTTTGGCCGAGCGCCGACGGCGCGCAGTCGTCATCGCGCCCCGCCGATACGGTCATGAACGCGGCCGAGCCACTGCTCACGCCGGACGCCAGTGTCAAATGCTGAACACTAGCAGCCCAATTGGACAACTCCGGAGCGAAGACGAGGTGCGTGACCGCCCAGTCGAGCGTGTCACCCGATTCGCGTTCGAGCACGAATAGCTCGTCGCTCCCGTCACCATTCGTGTCGGCGACTGTCGTTTGCCAGCCCCAGTTGTTGGTGTAGCGATAACTCGACTCCGGGTTCGGTATGGGGAACGTGCGTTGAACCTGTTGAGTCAAGGCAAAGCCCGCATCCGCGTCGTCGAGGTACCCGACCTGGATGCCGTTGAAGTTGCCCTCGCCGCTGCTGTCGTAACCATCGGCAAACACGGCGATTTCGGAACGCGCGTCACCGTCGAAGTTCCCTGCTTCGAGGTGAAGGCCGCGCGCGACGAGCGTGGTCGGCAAGCCGAGGGCGGCGTTGGTGAGCGACTTGATGGCCTTGAAGTTGCTCGACAGATCGTCGAACACGGTGAGCTTCACGTCCGTGCCTTCGTCCACGAAAAGCGCGACCTCCGGCGCCGGATCGTCGTCGAAGTTGCCGACGGCTGCCGCAATCTCCTCGCCGGGTCCCGAATATATCTCCTGAAGCAGCGCGAAGCCGTGCACGGCGTCGTCGTACACGCGCGCCATGACGCTGCTGTCGCTCACCGCGACGACCAAGATCTCGGCCCGACCGTCGCCGTCGAAGTCGGCGGTGCGCACCCAAGCGTGTTTGTAGATTTGGTCGCTTATCGCAAATCCGCTTTGTCCGTCGAACATGCCCTTGGCGTCCGAGTCGACGATGCGCACCGCGAGTCCAGCGGTCGTGGTGCCGACCGCGACGATCTCGACGTTTCCGTCGTCATCCACGTTGCCCGACGTGAGATCGAACAGTGTCATCCCGCTGAGCGCAGAAGCAGCGGTCGCCGGTAAATTCGCAAATGCGTTGCCCGCGCTCGCGTCATCGAGTGTCGTGCCTGTGAGCGCGCCGCTCGATGTCGTCGCAAGAAATGCGGTTTCATCTCGACGGAGCAGCGTCGTGTCCGCGTTGTTGAATGGATTGTAGTTCGGTGGATCGGTGTCGGTGTGATTGAACGACGAGACGTCGTACTCACCCGTGTTCAGAGCATCGCCGTTGCCAGCAGTACCCGCGGCGGGACCGGCACCGGCAGCGCCGACGCTTGCAGCACCAGCGCCGCCTTCCGCGTTTGCGGCAGAACCTCCGGCGCCGCCGCACGCGACGAGTGCTGACGTGGCCAGAAGGAATAAAATACTCGTTTTGCACCGAAGCTCGCGACCCCAATTGCTAGTCATGGCTGGACCTCCAAAGACGAGCGTCGCGGAGCGCGGCGCCGTATCTAGGTCCCTTCAGCAATTCACGTGCCGATCGCGATTTCGGGATAATTTGCGCTACTTCGGCGATCTTACCCGCGGCTCACACCGCGGAGTGCAAGGTCGTGCACACAGGCGACTGCACGAACCTGCACCGCGCAGAAAATCGAAGATCTCGGGGACACGAAGCCGGAAGCCCCGGCTCTCAGCGCAAGTTCTTTTGCCCGTGGCGCACGAAGAGCTCGGCGGTGCGCGATCACGAAGCAGTAGACCGAGCCAGATCAGCGCGGCCATGTAGGTCGGAAAGAGCACATGCGAAAAGAGCGGATTCCGCACATGTACTGCCCCGAGTGCCGCGAAGTCGGTCGGTCGCCTTGGCACCATGCCGAGGGCTGTGTCGAGGCAATGCGCGCGCTGGTACTCCGCGGGCCTGCCGATCGGCATCGTGCTGCTCGCGCTTGAGACGCTCGCCGTCGCTTACGTGTTCGTCCGACTGGGGCGCTGCACGTGATTTCTTCATTCGCGATCCGCGTGGTGACCGTCGCGACCTTCTTTGTTGGCTTCGTTGCCGGTTGGTGGTGGCGTGGGCTGCGCGATCGAGAGCTTGCCGCGCGGCTCCTCAAAGCTGAGCGCGAAAGACTGACCGAAGTCGCTGACGAACCAGAAAACCAAAAGCCGGAGCTTCACTGCCGTCGCCCGCTGGCGCTCGAAGCTGAACGCCGGTACGTTGAATGGCGGACGCCGCGATGAACGTAGAAGACGCTGAATCGATTCTGGTTCGATGGATTCGCGAAAAACCGCGAACCAGCTACGCCAGTTACGGATACGACGTGTACGTGCCAAGCGTTATCCGTTGGCACCTCGGCGAGCAGCTTCCGGGTGTCGAAAGGCAGATTCGCGAGTTGTCCGGCGACTTCTATGACGCTGCATGGGAACTTTGTCGTCGCGGAATTATGAGACCCGGCGTGCGCAGCTCTGGCTTGCAAGCCACAGAGGATGGAAGTGCAGGAAATGGGTACTCTGTCACGCCGTTTGGTAGGCAATGGGCAGACGAATCCGATCGCGACGACTTTGTGCCGACGGAACCGCAGCGATTCGCACAGATGCTGAAGCCCCACTCTGCGCGCTTCGGCCCTTCATTTCAGGAGCGCGCGCAGGAAGCCGTCCGTTGCTATGGTGCGCACACGTACCTTGCGTGCTGCACCATGTGTGGTGCGGCGGCGGAGGCGATTCTGCTGGCTGCGGCGGTTGCGAAGCTCGGCGAGGAAAAGACTCTTGCGGAATATGCCGGCGCGAGAGGACGCAGCCGCGTTCAAACGTCGCTCTTGGCGCACGTTCCAGAGCCCATTCGCCAGGAGTTCAACAATCTTTCGGTGCTCCTCAAGTATTGGCGTGATTCTGCTGCGCATGGCAGACCGGCGAACATTGCAGACAACGAGGCTTACACGTCGCTCGCGCTCTTGCTCCGTCTTGCCCAGTTCGTTGATGAACATTGGGATCGCCTCGTAGGAACGGCCTAACAGAGCGTTGCAGATGACGGGCTTGTCGGTCGCCTGCGACTCGCTCTGGCGTCGACAGCTGAACGCCGATACGTTTGGGCGGACGAGATGTTTGGTGCGTTGCTTCGCTTGTTAAAAAATCCGTGTCCCGCCTGCGGTTCCCGATCGCTCCGCAATCGGAACTGGATCCGCGCAACGTTGGTGGATGACCACGGGAAACGCCACCCCGACTCGTGGATCTACGAATCCTGCGACGCCTGTCAGATACGACTGAAACGCTACCTCGACGGGCGAGTTGAAACACCTTCCGAGGACGAATGGAACCGCTACGTTGAAGGAGGCAACGTCCCATAGATGCCGCCGCGTCAACGCGATGCACTGGGTGCTGATTCGGCGGGCTTGCACCGTGCAA
>DATHOI010000368.1:0-3790 GCA_035485095.1 Polyangiaceae bacterium
TCTTGGTTTCTCCCGACGGCATCACGTGGTCCGAGCTCGCGGCCACGCTTGGGACGCAGGTCTGGAACGGCGTGCTTTGGGATGCAGGCGCCGGACTCTTCGTCGCCTACGGTCCGTCATTCGTCTATACGTCACCGGACGGCGTGACGTGGACCCTGGTAACGAACCCATCGGGTGAGCTCCAGGTGCTCGCCTCGAACAGTGCGGGGCTATGGGTGGGCGCGACGGTGACCGGCGCGTTCGGCGGCGTTGCATTCTCGACTGACCGCGGTTCGACATGGACGAATGTGCACGTTGGGAGTCACCTCGCAGGTGGCATGGTCGGGTACAAGACGGCAATCTTCGCCGACAAGCGCTTCGTACTCGGGCGCGAGTCCGGTAGCACCATTGAATTTGCGCTGTCGCAACGCGCCGCGTGATCAGAGACACGCTGGGACGGCCGCGGGCAACGGTACGCCAGCGGGATAGTACGGCTGACCAGCGCAGAAAGGCGCGGTCAAGCCGAATGCCGTGTAGTTCATGCACGGGTCCCAGCATGCATTCGAGCAGAGGACGTTTTTTTCCGCCACGGTCGTGTCGTCCGGGAAGGCGCCCCATGCGACCGCCGTCGCTGAAGCCCCTGTGCAGTTCAGGTATCGATAATCAGTGATCAAGCGCGTGGAAGCGACAGCGCACCCCATCTGGAAAACTCCGAGCCCGACCTGATACGTGTTCGGCTGGAAATTGCATCCGTCACAACACTGCCCGGTTGTGCATTCGCACGCGGCAGCGCCAGCGCTACCTGCTGTGCCGCTCGAGCCGCCCGAAGCTGCACCAGCGGCCGCGCTGCCTCCCATTCCTGCGCTAGCCTGATCAGCGCCGCCGCCGGAGCCTGCAATACCCTGTCCATCAGAGCCGGCGGCGCCACCGAGCGTCGCGCCCGCGCTCGGCGAGCCGCCTTCGGGTTCGCCCGCCGATCCGCCCTGCGCAGAGCCTGCCGCACCGCTCGAGCCAGCAGCCGCGAAGCCAGCGGCCCCAGCCGCGAAGCCAGTTCCAGCGACGCCGAGAGCGCCTCCGCTTCCCGCTACGACGACCGCGCCAGCCGAACCACCGCTCGCGGCATCCAAGCCGCCAGTGCCGCTGACGCTCGGCGCGCCCGCAACGGTCGAGGTTGCGTCATCCGGTTGAGCGCCGCCGCCGCAACCAACGAGCGCGAACGCAACCAGCCACTTGCCGTTCCCCAAAAGCTTCGCCATCTTGTTCGTGTTCATGAGCTAACTCCTCGTGGACCAGGCCCCGGGCTGTTGAAGCAGCGCCGGGGTCACCTTTGTAGGATGCGCCGCGACGGGCGCCTGTCAAACGTCGGTTTCCGACGGCCCGCTATCGGGCTGAATGCTGACGGTCCGATGCCCAAAGCGTCTCGTATTCCTGGGCCCACACCGCTGCTGGGTCTCGGCTGCCGTCGGCGCAGTCCGTCAGGTCGCTCTTCCGACATCTCGCGATGGGCGCCACGTCCTTGCACGGCAATCGACCTGAGGCGAACCGTTTGAGCGAGGCGCGCCAAACGGCCAGCTCGTCGGTGTCGTCAACGATGTTGCTAGAAATCTCGTGACGGTCTCCTAGACTCGTCACTCCACCGATCACCGAGACTCGCTTCTCGCGAGCGAGCTGCTCTCGCAGATCGGCCAATTCGTCATCGATGCTGCACATGATCGCGGAGATGGCGGGCACAGCGTAGGCCTTGTCTGTCGCCATGCGCGCCACTTCGGTGCGACGGTCGCTTGCGGCTTGCTCTTTCTGTGCCCTTTCTTTTGCAATCCTTTCTCGTCGGTCGTCCTGCTCTCGCTTCTCGTCTTCCTGACGTTGCAGCTCGACGGCGCGCCGGCGTTCGTTTTCGCGCTGCTCAGCAAGCTCTGCAGCCTTGTCGGCTGCTTCATGCTTCGCGATCGCTGCTGAGCGTTCTTCCGGGGTCGGATAGCACTCCCTAGGCTCATTCGGGAACTGAGAGCAATAAGACGTGGGCGACGGCGCCGGATCCGCGTCTGGAAGCAGCGCGGCACAGCCAATCAGAGCAACCCCCGCGAGACACGCGATAGCGCCAGATTTTAGTTCTCCCATCCGGCCACGCCATCACGCGCTTTAACTCGCAGTCAATTGCAGTCGACGAATGGGCCTGTTCCTAAGGATATTCCAGCACCTTCTGCCGACCGGCGCCGCGTGGCGTCTCGGCTTCCAGAAGATGCTGCAGAAGTTCTTCGGGGGCCTCGCGAACTTTTTCGAGCTCACACAAGCCTCTGACAGCTTCTCGGGCCCGAAGGATTTCGCCGATGGCGTCTACGGCGATCTCTTCCCGGAGACTACGCGCGAGCTCGCTGAATGGGAGCGCGAGTTTGGTTTGGTCGCGGACCCGAGCGACAGCGTTCGGCGTCTGAACCTGGCTGCAGCGTGGGCAGCAACGGGCGGCCAATCTCCGGCCTATATCCAGGGCGTTCTGCAGACCGCCGGTTTCCCGGTCTACGTGCACGAGTTCTGGGGAGCGTTTCCGCCGTACATCCCGCTCGACCCGCGCATCTACACGAAGCAACCCTGCGTCGGCACGTTCCAGTGCTCGCCACATTCGTTCGGCGCGAATCAACCGCAGTGCACGCCGACGACGATAGCGGGCGGTCCGACGTGCGACGGCTTCCTCGCAAACGATCCGGGCTATCTCGTCAATCAAGATCTGACGCGCAGGCCGCCGCCGCCTGTGCCGAGCAATCCCGCGCTGTGGGCGTATTTCCTCTACTTCAGCGCTGCGACGTTTGGGACGCCCGCCATTGTGCCCGCGTCGCGACGCGCGGAGCTCGAGCGCCTGGTGCTCAAGCTAAAGCCCGCTCAGCAGTGGGTCGTGATGCTCGTCGATTATTCAGCGGACCTTTCAGTGACCGTCGGCGGTGTGCCCGTGACAGTCGGCGGCGTTCCCGTTCTAGCTAGTAGCTAAGGACCAACAATGACAATCGAACACAACGCGATCACGGCCGCCAACAATCACGGAATCGTTTCGGGGCTTGGTCCGTACACGACGGCCGCGCTGCGTCGTGCGGCTACTGTCGCGAGCACCGATGTCGGTAAGGTCGCATTGCAGAGCGACACTTCACCTCCAACGCTTTGGTATCTTGCCTCTCAATCGTCGGGTGTGCCGACGTGGGTTCAGATCAGCACTGCAGCTGATGCATCGTTCACCGGAAATTTTGGTGCGCTGTTCACTGGCGTCTTGCAGTACATGCGTAGCGACCTCGGGCTCATTGAAGCCACGACGCTACTTCACACCGCCGGCACCGGCCCGGTGCTTACGTTCTCGGGCACGCGCTCGGGTGCCGCTACTGCGATCACTGTGACTTGTCCCACTACAGGCGGCGCGCTCGGAACATGGCAAGGGTTGGTCACGTACAGCGACGGCTCGACCCAATCGTTCACCAGTGCAGCAACGGTCGCGCTAACCGGACTCGGCGCAGGCCTCACGCTTAACATCGCCGCAGGCGCCGCCGTCACGACGGACATTTGGAAAGCGGTCGCTGGAACGTGGGCAGATCAAAGTGGTAACGGCGTCAACGTTACGGCAGCGGGCGCGCCCGGTATTGCGACAATCACGCCCGGCCTAAATGGACACGCAAGTCTCAGTTCGAACGGCACGAGCACGCAGTACGGTACATACACGCTCGATCTGCCGGCTCCCGGCACGACGCCGACGTTCTTCTGGGCTGTCTGCCGCTTGCTTTCGTCACCTGGTGCGCAAGCCCATCTATTCGGGCAAACCGCAAATGGCATCGTG
>DATHOI010000369.1:0-5040 GCA_035485095.1 Polyangiaceae bacterium
TGGTGCGCCCAGTTGCTCGCCGCGGGGGTGCCGCTCTGTTGCGAGAAGCTGAAGTTGAAGTCAGCCGTGGTGTACATGGGCATCAGCCCGGCAACCTGCGCCGCGTTGCACACGAAGGCCTGCGCGATGAGCTGGAGCTGAGCCTGCAAAAGCAGGGGGAAGTTTGCCTCTTGATAGAAGTAGTCATTGCTGCCGCTCGAATCGACCACCTGCCCGGCGCTGGCAGCGCGGACCATGTCGACCAGTGGCAGTGAGGGCGCGCCGCTGCAGCTCGAGGCGCCGCCCATCATCCCATTTCCACTTTGGATGCCTTGGATGGCTGCCAGATGGCTCTGCAGCTTGGTCTTCTCGGCCGTCAGGTCGCCGAGTGTGCCTTGTAGCGTTTGGATCTCGCCCGCGGTGAGCGTGAGCAGATCCTGCCGCAGCTGAATGTCAGCGCTGACAGGCGGTGCCGCCGTGCTGCTGCCAAACAACGAATCCGCCGCGGCAGCCGGATTTTTCTGCGGGTCGACCGCGGTGCCGTCCCAAAACAGCTTGCCGTTGGTGTCGAGGCCGTAGGCTTGATGGGAGCACGCGCCGAGGATCAGCGGTGTGACACCCAAGGCCTTCGCGATCACGTGCTCGAGAGACGTGCGCGGTGTGGTCTCGTCCGCGAAGCTCGGCCCGCCGTCGAGGCCAGAGAGGCAGGTCACGAGGCTGCTATGCGTCGAACCGGCGAGGTACTTGAAGCCCTGATAGACGTTGACGTACGAGTTGTACTTCTGCAGCGGCCCGAGGATGCTCACGTTCGTCATGTCCAGCGCGAAGTTGGTGCGGTCGCTGTCAGAGACCTGCGGGTTGTAGTGCTCCGGCGCGATGCCGTGCGGCATGTAGAACACGAGGAAGCGTTTGGGCGGTGTGGCGGGGGCCGCTAGCGCGTTGCGCGCCAGGCGAGCCGCGACGGGCACGGTCAGGCCGAGCGCCAATGCTTTGAGAAACATTCGGCGTTCCAATAGGCGGGTCGCGCGAATCAGGCGGACATGTGGCTGCATCTAAGAGTCTCCTCGAAATCGACTTCGGACCCGCGCGCGGCACCACCGACCATCGCCGCTCGCGAGCGTTTCCAAAAGTAGCACGCTCCGCGCGAAAGCCAGTCACTCATCAGGATTATTCTGCACGTAGATTCCGATGAAGAACCGGTTCCAGTTCGTAAAGATCTTTGCGTAGTTACGGGCACCCCATGGGCTCGCGTGGATGCCGCCAAACGCCCCGGCGCAGCGTTTTTTCTCGCCGCTGGTGTAGGTGCGAAGCGTCTAACCGTGCTGCAAATTAGCCGTGCGCTTGAAACGTGCGTGGCTAGCGCGCGGCCGCTATTCCAAGCTCGAGCACGGGAAATCGAAGCTAATTTGCTGACTCGTCGGGGCCTGCCACTTAGCGCAGGTGGAGCCCACGAGCTCGAGCACCGTGGGGCTCGTCATGTGCCAGCCGTTGGCGGCGTTGAAGGGCAGCTCGGTTCCGTCGATCTGCACCGAGCCTTGCGCGGCGTTCGCCAAGTCGATGCTGGAACCGGTTACATCGAAGGTGCAGCTCCGGATGCTGGCAGCTGCGCTCAGCAGCGCTTGGTTCATGCTGTCCGTGCTCGTGGTGTCGAGGAGCACGGACGGCGTGGACGCGCCGTTGGCTTGGTAGGTGCCCAGCGCCTGGTTCGTGCCACGGCTGAGCGACGTCGCGAGCGCTGTCCAACCGACCGAGCCGTGGCACGTGTTGTAGATGGTGGTGGAGTTGCCGCCGACCGCGGCGCCAGCTCCGGCGTTTTCGAAGTCCTGCAAGTCGCCGTTCGTGAGACCGAGGCTACCCTTGATGCCGAACGTCTTGCTGGTGACTCCGGCCATCTTCAACACTTGCATTTCGTACACGGCCGCGTCGGAGCCACAGGCCGAGTTTTCGTCGTCGCAGAAGTCTTGCCCGCCGTCGGTGATCAGAAACACGTATTTTGCGGCGCCGTTCGTGACGCTGGGTCCGGCGGAGCTGAGCGTTGAGGCGAGCGCGGCGAGCGCGGCGGCTGTGGGTGACTCCGTCTTCAGCCCGGCAGTGTCGAGCGCGCTGTACGCGGCGTTGAGCGCGGCGTAGTCGTTCAACGCGGGCGAGCCGAGGTTCGTGAGGTCGAGCGGACAGGTCTGGCCCACGATGCCGGTGTACGCCGCCACGCCGAACTGGACTTGGCTCTGCAACGCATTGATGACCGAGAGTACCGAGGTCCTCACCGGCGCCCAGTAGCCACTCGCGAACATGGTCGACGAGCGATCGATCAAAAACTCTACGACCGGCGCACGCGGAGTGAACGTCGCGGTGAGCGCTCCGCAGCCGCCGCCGCTGCCCGCGTTCGCGCCGCCGCTGCCCGAAGTGGCGCCGCCACCGTCGCTCGCGCCGGCCGTGCCTCCGCTGCCTGCGTTTGCCGAGCCGGCAGTCGCAGCTCCGCCATCGCCGACAGCGCCCGCCGAGCCTGCAGCGCCGGCACCGGTGCCAGCCACGCCTGAGCCAGCCGAACCGGCATTGCCCGCGCCACCCGCGCCCGCGCCCGTGCCGTCCGCGCCCACGCCCGCACTCGTTCCCGCGTTCGAGCTTTGGCCGCCCGACTGCGACGCGCCGCTCGAGCTCGAGCTCGAGCTCGAGCCAGCGGTGCCGCCGCTGTTCGCAATGCCGCTCGCGCCGCCGACGGGCAACGGGCCGCCGCTTTGGAACAGGTTGCTGCTCGGGCTACCGCAGCGCAGGTTCACCAGCGCGCACAGCGCACTCAGCGCACACAATGCGCTTCGCCTCAAACGGACATGAGCCATGATCTGTCATGGGAGCACGGCAGGCGCGCGTCGTAAACGGCTCGCCGCCCGCGAGCGCGAGGTCAGCTGCACGTCAATAGCGCGTGTCAGATGGCCGGACACTATGTAGTAGTGGTTGAAGGCGGCCGGTTTGCCCTAAAGCCGGCCCGTTCGCCATTGAGCAGGATTTGGGGACGTCCGTAGCTTGCAGAATGCCGTACTAAGGTGAGTGGCGATGCCTCGCGATTGGCGACCCATTCACCGCGTTTGACCCCATGCTGAACACAGTTCGAGTTCCCGAGAAGTTCGCGCCGCTCTTCGAAGAAGCACAAAAGTACGTCGCTCGCTACTTCGCGGCGCAGTCGTCCCACCCCGAGCGCGGGGCGCTGGAGATCAGCGGGCAGCGCTATGTGCTCGTGCGAGCAGCGTCCATGTCCGTCGAGTTTTACGACATGGTGCGCCGCTTCTACGGCGCCGAAGAAGAAGCCCACGCCGTGGCCCACAGTCTGCTCTTCGACATTGCGCATGCCATGGGCATGGCGGACGCAAAGACGTTCGCCGAGCGCATGGAGGTCGCAGACCCGGTCGCGCGTTTGTCGGCGGGGCCAGTGCACTTTGCGCACGCAGGCTGGGCGTTCGTGGACATTGCCGCTGCGAGCAACCCGACGCCGGACGACGACTATTACCTGCTCTACGACCACCCCTATTCGTTCGAGTCGGACTCCTGGCTGGCGGCTCAGCGTAAGACCGACAGCCCAGTGTGTGTGATGAGCGCGGGTTACTCGTCGGGTTGGTGCGAGCAGAGCTTTGGTCTGCCGCTCGCCGCGGTAGAGATCTTGTGTCGCGCCAAGGGCGATGAAGCGTGCCGGTTCATCATGGCGCCGCCGGCTCGGGTGCAGGCGCGTATCCAGCGCTACGCCCAAGAGCACCCGGGGCTTGCGCCGAGCATCGTGCGCTATCACATTCCGCGCTTTTTCGAGACGCGTACGGACGCGCAATTGCGACGCGCGAATCTCGAGCTCGAGCGTAGTGCTCAGGAGCGGGCGCACGAGCTGTCGTTGATCAACGCGGAGCTCGAACGCGACATCGCCGAACGGCGTGTTGCCGAGGCCGCGCTCAGCGCGAGCCAAGAGCTGAACGAGCGCCTGATTGAAGCGCTGCCTGGAGGCGTCGTGCACGTGAGTCGGGACGGCGCGATCTTGCGCGCCAACGGGGAGGCGTTGCGTATCCTCGGGCTCAGTTACGATAGCTTGTCGCGTCGTTACATCAGTGATTTCGAGACCGCGACGATATTCGAGGACGGCTCGCCCGCCGCGGTGCACGACTACCCCGTTGCTCGAGCGATCATTACCGGACAACCACAGCCTGCCATGACGCTGGGTGTGACCAAGCCGGATTCGGAGGTGTCTTGGGCGGTATTTCGCGCCGTGCCGACGCGCGACCCGGCGACCCAAGAAGTGAGTGGCGCGATCGCCACGTTCATCGACATCAGCGAGCGCAAACGCCTGGAAGAGAAGCTGATGCACACCCAGAAGCTCGAGAGCTTGGGCGTGCTCGCAGGTGGCATCGCTCACGATTTCAACAATCTGTTGGTCACGATCTTGGGCAACGCCTCTCTGGCTCGCGACATGCTGGGTGAAAATCCGGGTGTCACGCCGCTGCTCGAGGAGATTGAGCTCGGTGCGCGTCGCGCGGCCGAGCTCACGAAGCAGATGCTCGACTACTCCGGGCAGGGTAAGTTCAAGGTGCAGACGCTGGACTTGCCGGAGGCCGCGCGGGAGATGGCGGGTCTATTGCGGGCCATGATCCCGAAGCAAGTCACTTTGCACTATCAAGTGCAGGAGGGGCTCCGGCCGATCGAGGCGGATCCTGCGCAAATTCGCCAGGTGATCATGAATTTGATCACCAACGCGGCGGAGTCGATGGGCGGCGGCCTGGGTCGCGTCGTGATCTCGCTTGAGCAGGTCCATATCTCGGCGGAAGACCTCGAGCAGTATCCGAATCACGCCGCCTCCCCCGGCATGTTCGTGTGCTTGGAGGTCAGTGACGATGGCTCGGGCATGGACGACGAAACGCGGCGTCGCATGTTCGAGCCCTTCTTTACGACCAAGTTCCAGGGCAGAGGTTTGGGCATGGCAGCGGTGCTCGGCATCATCCGTGGTCATGGCGGCGCGATTCGCACCGAGAGTCAGAAGGGCGTGGGGACGCGCGTGCGCGTGCTTCTGCCTGCCAAAGGCGCACAGCG
>DATHOI010000370.1:0-2604 GCA_035485095.1 Polyangiaceae bacterium
GGCTGAGACGCTGGCGCTCGCGGCTTGCGGAACCGCGGGTTGAGCGCTCGGAATCAGCGCTGCTGTCGTGATTGTCTTGGCCGGCCGGAGCGCCCACAGCGCGAAGCCGACCAGCAGTAACGCGAGCGTGAACGCGCCGCCCCACGCCAGCCAGAGCGGCTTGCGTTCGCGGCGAACCCAGTTCGACTGACGAGCTGGCTGCGTGCTCTCGTTCAGCGGCTGGGCCTGCATGGGCCCGTCGAAGTCGCGCGCAGGCATCGAAGCGCGGGCGTCTGCCAGGCGTTTCTGCAGGCCCTCGACGTCGACCACCGCGTTGACGCCCGTGCTCTCTTCCGCCTCGCGCAGGCGCTGAGCGCGTTGTTTGAGCGAATCACCCGCGACGCTCTCGACCCAAGCTCCGACTTTCAGATTGCTCGCGGGCGGCACGCAAGCTTCGAGCGCGATCGCCATTTCACGTGCGCTCGCGAAGCGATTCTCGACCGCAGGCGCAAGGGCCTTGAGCACGAGCGCGTCGAGCGCGGCGGACACTTCGGGCCGGAATTGGCTGGGTGGCTTCACGTCTCCAGCGAGGACGGCGGTGACGGTCGCGCCCGGATCGCCGCGCGCGAACAAACGTTGGCCGACGAGCAGCTCCCACAGCACGATGCCCGCTGCGAACACGTCAACGCGCCGGTCGAGCTCCGCGCCGCGCAGTTGCTCGGGCGCCATGTACGACAATTTGCCTTTGATCTGGCCGTTTTCCGTGGTGTGCAAGCGGGACGCGGCCTTGGCCACGCCGAAGTCGAGAATGTGCGAGGTGCCGTCGATGCCGACCAGCATGTTCTGCGGCGACACGTCGCGATGCACGATCTCGAGCGGCTCGCCATTTTCGGTCGTGGCCTCATGGGCAGCGTGGAGGCCGAGTAGGACCTGCGTGATGATCGCGCTGGCGATGGTCAGCGGGATCGGCTCGCGCGCGAAGCGCACTAACCGCGACAGAGGTTCGCCCTCGACGAACTCCATGATCACGAACAGCTCGCCTTCGCGAGCCACGACGTCGAGGACCGACACCACGTTCGGGTGGCGGATGCGCGCTGTCAGTTGCGCCTCGTCCAAAAACTGCGCGACGAACTCGGGCGAGCGTGCGAACTGCGGGTGAAGCTGCTTTATGGCAACGGAGCGCGAGAACCCGACCGCGCCCACCAGCCGCCCGAAGTAGACGGTGGCCATTCCTCCGGAGGCGATTTCTCCGAACAAAGCATAACGACCAACACGCCGGGTGGCCTGCACCTTGTCGTCTAGCTCCGCGCGCGCTTCCACAACAGCCAAACTTATCATAGGGGGGCAGGCTCGGCTATCGCGTCGCCCGCCTGCCCGAAGCAGGCAAGCCGCACAATACGTACACTGCAGCCCTGCGCCCTACATCAATCACGCTGCGACCGCAGCGGTTCCCGCGCGTACGTTTCAGTGGGGAGTTCGCCGTGCTTCGAGACGGTGAACGCTGGCGAGCTATTTGGGCGGCGATTCAGGCACGATCGTGCCGCAGTCCACGAACGCGAGATCGGTGTCGGCGCGGAAGTTCGAGCCGGTCGTGTGCCGTTCGGTTTGGAACATGTCGAACGGATACACGTTGCCCTGGGTCAAACCGAGTGCGGCGGCTTGGTCGTCCAGCACGACAGAGGCGGGCTCCGCGGAGTGCACGCCGCCGAGATCGATAACGAGCTGATTGTTGATGAACGCCCAGACGTCATCGTCACCCGTGAAGTTGAACGTCTCGCCACCGCTGTATTTGAACTGCGTATGGATCTCGGTCGTGAAATGAAAGTTGTGCATCACCGGCGGGGTGGCGTCGTCGTTGCCGTCGTTGCCGAAGCCTTGGCCGTCCAGCGGGAAGAAGGCCGAGCTCTCGAAGCTCGTCACGCCGTTGTTCGGCGCGAAGAACACGTACAGCACGAAGGGCAGATTGACGCCCGGCGTGTCGTGAAAAAATTCGTTGAATACCTCCGGGCCGGCAATCGTGTTCGACGGGCCGGTCTTGGCGAACACCGGTTTGCGATCCGCGCCGAGCATGGGTTGGACGACCATGCGGTCGTCGCCGATGGTCGTACCCTCGAACGTCACGCCGTCGGCTTTGAAGTCGCGAATCACCGCCAGGATCGTGGTGCCGCAACTGCTCGAGGTGCCGCCCTGGCCGCCGCCAGCCACACTGGTGCCGCCGTCGGGGTCGAGTGGCGCGCCGAGCATGAAACCGCCGACCGTCGCTTGCGTGAAGCCCGCGGGCAGAGTTCCCGGTGAGACCGCGCTCGAGCCCCCAGAGGCGACCGCAGCGTCATCGAGCGCACTGCCGTCCGGCACGAGCAAACTGACGCCAGTGCCGGCGCTGTTGCTGTTGCCGCTGTCTACGTCCCCGCCGGTTTGGCTCGCGCTGCCGCCCTGCGGCTCTGCGCGGACCCGACTGCCCGCGAGTTGTCCCGAGCTCGTCGTGCTGCAGCCTAAGCCGGCTGTTACCGCGAGCGCGACGGTCAATGTCGAGACACCTCGACTCCAAACCCCCGCCCGAAGGTTGCGCCTCATCATGTCCTTCTCCAGTCGCGATTCGGATGAGCGGAAAATGCGCCCGAGCTT
>DATHOI010000371.1:0-7056 GCA_035485095.1 Polyangiaceae bacterium
TCGTTGCTCGGGCAGCAATCACACAAATTCATCCAGCACGTGTCCTTCAGCTCCGACGGCAAAAAGATTCACGGTGAAGCTCAGATCACCGCTGCTCAATTGTCCGACGCTCTGGACATGGCAGGAGCATTCCTAGCCGACCGCGCGGCACGCCAACCTGCGGTTCGCGTGCCGGTCGCGCCCTCTGCCAGTCCCTGATTGATCAGGCGTGCGCGTGTTCGGCAATGCTGGAGAGCATAGCGTCGGCACTGATCGGATCCAGAGAGCCGACGCACAACTTCCGCCCGTTCTGCGGCACGATCACGATCCGGCACTTTCCGCGCGCGCTGTCCGCCGCGGTCGAGAGCAAGAAGTCCAAGCCTAGGCCGACCACGATGCAAGTGACGGCCATGCCGAGTAAGGGCGGAGAACCACCCGGGACGCGTACGCCGTCGACAATCAGGCCGACGCCAAAGTAGGTGCCGAGCACGAGCGCGGTAAGACCGGCGTAGAGGCCGAGGCGCGCGTAGCGTACTTCGCGCGTGACGCGCGACAGGTTGGCGAGAGGCACCAACGTAGATCTGTCGCGCAGTACCTTGCCCATCAGCTCGATACGGTGGGTGACCTCGAGCCCCTTGGGCCCGATGCGTAATGTTGCCGGCTTGCGATAGGCGAGCGCAAAACGCGCTACCAGCGAGCAACTGCGCGCAATGAACAGGAGCAGCGAGAAAGCCAACAGGGCAGTGGCGATCGGGCCCAAGGGCGCGGATGCGAGCTCGCCGGACAGCTCGGTCTGGGTGTTGCCGCCCGCAGCCAGAGCTCGCAACACTGGATCGGTAGTGTTCTGCGCCAAGTGCAGGCGGGCGCGATGTGCGACCTCGGATGGGCTTCGACACAACGCCGCCGCCGCTACCAACGCCTCGGTGTTGCCGAAGTCCAGGGAGCTGAGGCTGGGCGCGCGCGCCACGCGCGCGACGGCCTCCCAAATAACGCCCGCGCGGTCATCGAGCGCGTCATCCAAAAATTCGAGCGCGCTGCACGGTGTGTGCGCGGCGAGCCAGATCAGGTTCGCGGTGAGCGTTTGCAATTCTTCGGGTTGATCGGGCAGCGCTCGCGCGACGCCGATTGCGAGCAGCGCCCCAAGCAGGTTTTGCTCATTGGGGTTTTCGATCCCGCGCTCGAGCACTGCTCGCACGTTGCCGAGGGGAGTTTCGGCGTCCTCGACGCTGAGCTCCACGGAACCGCCGGTCGAGGGCGGGGCGGTGTGAAACCGAGACGCAAAATCGCTGCGACGCGCAGCGGCAGCATCGAACGCGACGGACCGCACGTGCTCGGCCAGCGCGTTCACGTGGGGCAATTCGGACAGCGCGGTGACCGCGTGGGGAGGGCTCGGCGCGTCGGTCATCGGTGACTCGAAAGCCGGTTTAATAGTCGAATGCTCGCCCCAAAGCCAAGGAAGCAACGCCAAACGCGCCGAAGCGGCCAGGCCTCGAGTCCCGGAACTTCGAAATCAGCGGCGGTTGGGGGGGCTAAAACCCCTAAAGAAGCGCGTCCGTGAAGCCGAGTGAGTTGAGCACCGGTCCGGGCTTTTCTGCGCTCTTGTCCGAAAGCAGGTGATTTTTGGCATCGACCCGTACGACGACAGGCTTGTGCTGCTGCGCCTCTTCCGGCGTCATCTCAGCGAAGGTCGCCAGGATCACCAGATCCCCAGGTTTGTTCAAATGGGCTGCTGCGCCATTCACGCAGATCGCGCCAGAGCCGCGTGGCCCCTCGAGCGCATAGGTGACGAGCCGGGTGCCTTGCGTGGCGTTCCAGATATGAATCGCTTCGTATGGAAGGATCTGCGCCGCGTCGAGCAGGTCTCCGTCGATCGTTACACTGCCCTCGTAGGCCAAGTCCGCGTGCGTCACCGTGGCCCGGTGGATCTTCGACTTGAACATGGAAAGCTTCATGGCTCGCTCCTGATGCGTCGCGTCATGGCGGCCCACGGGTTGGCGGGTCCTCCTGTCGGACCGTTTGATCATAGTGCTGGAAAACGCCGTCGACAACTTGGCCGTGCAGCTTGGACTCCGATACCCAATGCGAAGGCTGGCGAGCTCGGAGGATCGGGCTGCTAGCGAAGGAGCTCTTGCCAATGGCGAACGCGTCGAAGACCGAAATGCTCGAAAATCTCCGCGGAATGTTGCGGGACGTCTTGCGCCTACGCACCGAAGGCGTCGCGTACGCCAAGCTGTCGCGTGCCCACGGTTACCTGGACGGGTACATGCGAGTCCTGCTCGAGACGGGCCTGTTCAGCCAGAAGGAGCTCCTGGCGTTGATTTCCGAAGAGCGCAATCTGCACGACGGTCCGGCGACGCGCGTCGTGACCGAAGAAGCTCGCAGCGAAGCCCCGCGCAGCCAAGCGCCCCGCGCCCGAAGCGCCGCCGCAGCCTGACCCTCAGCCGAGCTGAACGAGCCGGCCGAGCTCTTCGAGTCGAGTCGCGACGTGTTGCTGGGTGAGCTTCGATGTGCGGCGGGTTCCGACGTCTTCGACGCAGAATGAGGCCACGCAGCCTGCCATCATCAACGCTCGGCGCAGGGTATTGCCGTCGAGCTCGCCGACATTGGCGAGGTAGCCCATGAGCGCGCCAGCGAACGTGTCGCCCGCGCCGGTGGGGTCTATCTCGTTTTCGAGCGGGTAGGCGGGGGCGAAAAAGCAGCCGTGCTCGTCGAACAACATGGCGCCGCATTCGCCACGCTTCACCACTAGGCGTTTCGGGCCCATGCCGAGCACGCGCTTTGCTGCGCGCTTGACGTTGTGATCTTCGGCCAATTGACGAAGCTCTTCGTCGTTGATGATCAAGAGATCAATCTTCGACAGCACCTCACCGAGCACCTTGCGCTCGCCTTCGATCCAGAAGTTCATCGTGTCCGCTGCGACCAGACGCGGTTTCTTGGTTTGAGCCAACACCTCCAGCTGTAGAGCCGGGTGGATATTGCCGAGCATCACGAACGGCGTTGCCGTGAAGGCGGCAGGCAACTTGGGCCGAAAGTCTGCGAACACGTTGAGCTGGGTATCGAGTGTCGTGCGGCTGGCGAGGTTTGCCGCGTACCGGCCCGCCCAACGGAACGTCTTGCCGGCTGCTTGCTCGACCCCCGAAACGTCGATGCCCCGGGCGGCTAGCTCGCTCAAGGCGGTCGATGGGAAGTCGGAACCGACGACCGCGACGATCTGCACGGGCGCAAATAGCGCCGCGGAAAGTGCCGCGTAGGTCGCGGAGCCTCCGACGACGTTCTTCTCGTTCGCGCTCGGCAATTCGAGGTCGTCGAAGGCCATGGAGCCGACAATCAAAACTGGAGACGCCTGTTCGCGGGGCTTGCTGATCATTTTCATTTTCTTCCGAAGGAGCGGACTTTGGGCTCGATATCCCGTGGTGGCCGCCAGAAATTCCAAGACAGACGTTACTGGAGCGCTCAACCTGGTGGTGTCGAACCACCGAAGCCGCGCCCCTCGGCCAAGAGCCGTTCGGCGTGACGCGCCGCGCGGTGGCGACGACACTCTTCGGCCCGGAAGATCGATTCCAACTGCTTAGTGGCTTCATCGAGGTCCTCGTTCACGAGGACGTAGTCGAAGAGACCGTAATGTTCGATCTCACGCAGCGCGACGTTGAAGCGACGCTGCACGGTTTCTTCGTCCTCGCTGGCCCGCCCACGCAGGCGCTTCTCGAGAATGGCCATGCTCGGCGGCAGAATGAACACCGCAACCGCGTCGGGCTCCGAGCTCTTGATCTGCCTCGCGCCCTGATGGTCGATGTCGAAGATGATGCCGCGCGCTTTCTTCCCATGGTGAAGCTCGGCCTTGCCCGTGCCGTACAAGTTGCCGTGCACTTCAGCCCACTCCAGGAACGCACCTTGCTCGATCAGCTTCAGAAACCGTGCGCGGTCGACGAAGTGGTACTCGCGCCCGTCCTGCTCGTTCTGCCGCGGCTTGCGCGTCGTGTGCGAGACGCTGAAGCGAAGCTCGGGCAGCAGCGTGAGCAGGCGCGTGGTGAGCGTGGTCTTGCCCGCGCCAGAAGGAGAGGACACGATCAGCGGTAAGGGGCCTTCACTCGACATTCTGGACTTGCTCCCGAATTCGTTCGAGCTCCGCCTTCATCTCCACGACCAAGTGGGCGATTGGGGCATCTTGGCTCTTAGCCCCAATTGTATTCGATTCTCGACCGATTTCCTGCAGCAGAAAATCTAGGCGCCGCCCCACGGGACCGTCCGCTTGGAGCAGCTTTTCGAACTGATCGAAATGGGAGTCGAGCCGCACGAGCTCTTCGGTCACGTCGCTGCGGTCGGCTAAAATCACGATTTCGGCCTCCAAACGACCAGCGTCGACTTGCAGGCCCGACTCCGACAGCAAGCGATCGAGTCGATCGCGCAGCCGCGTCCGGTAGCCGTCCAGCATTTCTCCGCCGCGTGCAGAAATGGCCGCGCGGAGTCGGCGCGCCGAATCGAGCCGGGCACACAGCTCACGGGTGAGCGCCTCGCCCTCCAGATGACGCATCACGTCGAGCCGTTTGAGGGCGGCCTCGAACGCCGCTTTGAGCGCGGCTCGAGCACCCTCGGAGTCTGCGGTCGTCGGTGTCGTCACCAAGTCCGGCATGCCGGTCAGTGCGGTGACGGGCAGCTCCGTTCCGGGTGCCAGCTCATCCCGAAGCAGCGCAAGCCCGCGATACAGCGCGCGCGCCCGCTCTACCGAGAAGCGCGGCGGAGGCAAAGCCGCGCCTTCCAAGCGCGCGCCCACGTCGAAACGGCCGCGCGCCAGATGTTCTCGCGCCAACTGCTCGATGAAAAAGCTCTGGTCGAGCAGCTCTTCGGGCAAGCGTACCCGCACATCCAAGAAGCGGTGATTCAGTGCGCGCAACTCGACGGTCACCCGCCCGTCACCGAGCGGGGCATCGCCCACACCGAACCCCGTCATGCTTCGCACGTGGCCTCACAGCCCTTTGCGACGCTTGATTTCCTCCGTCATGCGGCGGTATTCCACTTCCCACACGGCGGTGCCCTCTTGGACGTGTTTGAGCTGCCCGCGGATCTGCTGCTCGATTTCCTCGTCCTCCGCGAACTGGCGACGCAACGGGTCGCGCATCTTGCGGCGCAGCACGTAATCCTCCGCGAAGATCTCCTCGACGTTCGCCGAGTGCATCAGCATTTCGATCAGCTGATCCAAGAGGTAATCAATCGCGTCCTCCCCGAGCTTGATCTTGCGCTCCTCGGCGACGAGCTTTCGGATTCGGTTGTAGTCGGTCTGCGGGAGGCCGCGCGCGGCGAGCATTGATTTGGCCTGCTCGCTGACCTCTTGCTCGTCGCGGATGTATTGGTTGAGCACCGACGCGATGTCGAGCCCGACCTCCTTCGGTGAGTCGCTCTCGACGTCGCCCCCGGAAAGAAGCGCGCTGACCATATCGGCCGCGATTTGGGGCACCTTCGCGCTGTGAAGCCGCATGCGCCCCTCCTATCCTATTTTCAGCGGGGGCTCAGCCGGTTTCGGCGCGGATTTCGGAGCCCACCGTCGAATTTTCGCGCGCGAGCCAGCGGCGGTCGGTCAAAACAGCGAAATTCAGGGCTTCTGTGCAGCCCGCGACCCGCGACGCAGGCGTCGGAATACGGCCTGCCGCTGGCGCTGCTTGTACGCGTCATGGCTGGCTTCGCCAGTTTCATTGGCCGCCTCGCTCTCGGCGTCCAAAACCTGAAACTCGCACAACATGTACACGATCGGTCCCAAATTCTCCGATCCGGGCGGTGCCAGCTCCATCAGGTGGGTGGGCACGCGCACTGGGACGTCCGTGACGAATTGGATCACACGGTAGGTCGGCGCGCTGAAACGGTTGTCGGTCGGCAGCAGCGCGTCGTCCAATTGACCTTGGAAGTCCTTCACCATCCGCGCAAGGTGCGGGTTTTGGTCGCAATAGCTCCGGAAGTGAAAAATCGTGTTCGTGCTCTGTTTGGGCACGACGTAGTTGAACGGGAAGAGCTGCTCGGTGAGGTAGTGCAAGACCGGGAGCACGTGGTCGGGGGTCTTGGTTACGATCCGAAAACGGAGCTTGTCGTACAATGCCGCCGCGGTGGCTTCGGGCTTCGACAGCAGCTTCGTGTATGTCGAGTCGAGGTTCTTTCGACCGCCGATGAACTCGGTGATCGGAAAGCCTTCACTCAGCATCGTCCCGACGACTCGGTAGACCTTCTCTTCCACGAGGTGGAAGAGGTCGCGGTCGCTCACGGGCAGGCGAAATAGCAGCTCGCGCCCAGCCATGTGATTGATAATCTGGACGGTCTTGAGGATCGTGCAGGCGCACAATTGACGATGGCCCGTGCTCGACGCGAGGAGCAGTAGCTGCTCGATACTCGCGGCCTCGACTGGTTTTGGAATCGCAAACTTGAAGTGACGCCTGAGGTAGCTTATGGCGTCGCGTTTGACGTGCTCGATGAAGCCGCGGTCGCCCGGCTGATCGAGATACAGCTCGTGATTTTCGAGGAAGCGGCGGGCGGCGTCGGGACCCTGGAGGTTCAGCCGATGCCAGTCGATGACTGAGCCGCCGCTCAAAATAAGGCGAAGCGCCTCCACGTCGTGCAGCGCAAGATCCTCGATGCGCTTCAGCCGAGGTGGGTGGCTCGTGCGCTCTCCAGAGCGCGGCGGTTCGCTATCGGGCTCGGTCAGTGGTTCGTCGTGGTCGCGTTACCTGGCGTTGGACGGCCAAGAGCCAGAGTGCCAAAGAAGATGCCGATCGTAACGCCAAGCACCGCGAGTTGCGCGCCAAAAGGACCATTTGCGGCCATGAGAGCAACCGGGATCGGAGCGACGAGGTACCACGGATTCAACTTCATTCTTGGGTCTCCGAAGGAATGGCGCCGAGCGCGTTGCGTGAGCTCAGCGGAAAAGGAAATCTACGACCAAGGTGAGTGAAGGTAAGTTTATGTAGGTAAGAGTGCCACAACAGCAACGCGAGGGGCAAACTGTTAGCGGCGCACGGCGTGGCGTTCAAGCCTTTCCGACCTCGGGCAGTTATTTATGTGGGTGTATGGACTCCCTAAAATACCGGCCGACTGTGT
>DATHOI010000372.1:0-2998 GCA_035485095.1 Polyangiaceae bacterium
AGCTCCCTCGCCAACTCTTCGATCGGTTTGCCGCCCTCGTACGGCAACAAGGACTCGATCGTGGGCGACACCAGAGACGACATGCGGCCCGAAGAATAATGTGGCTCCCCCATGATCGCCACGGCTTTCGCGGGCAGAGAGCGCTACCGTTCGACCAAAGAGCCGCTTAGCCAGAAACCAACGGAAATGAGCCGAGCACTTTCAGGTATTTCGTACTGCGCTTGACGGCCTCGAGCGCAGTCACGACCTGACGCTCGGTCACGTGTCCGCCGATCTCGACGTAAAACACGTAGCTCCAGGTCTCGCGCGGGACAGGCCGAGAGTGCAGCTTCTTCACATTGATGCCCCGCTCGGCGAAGTGCTTCAGCACGTCGAACAGCGCGCCCGCGGAATCGTCCACGCTGAACAACAAGCAGGTCACGTCGCTGCCCGAGCGGCTTGCTGGCCGCTGGCTCGCGACGCAATAGCGCAGCTTCAAGTCCGGCATGTCGCCCACATTCTCACGCAGCAAGGACAACCCTGCGCTGACGCCCGACGGCTCGGGCACGATCGCGGCGGCCTGCATTTCTTCTGCCGCGAGGGACGCGGCCACTATCGGCGAACGGACGTCGATCACCGAGGCGCGCGGCAGCTCCTTGTCGAGGAAGCGGGAGCAACTCGCGCGCGTGGCGGCAGTTGCGTAGACCTTCTCGATATCCGCGAGCGCGCTAGCGCGCGACATGAGTTGCTGGGGCGCCGACAGCGATCGCTCGGCGACAATCACCAAATCCGTATGCGACAGCGCGGTGACCGAGGACTGAACCAGCCCGTCAATCGACGACTCGAACGGAAAAGCGGCGAATGCGGCTCGACCGCGCACGACTTCCTCGAGCACTTCTTCCACACTCGCGCTCTCGACGAACGTCGCCCCTTGCCCGAAGTAGCCGAGCGCCATGTGATGGCAGAACGAGCCCTCGGGCCCGAGGTAGGAGACGCGCGCCGGTTGCTCGATACCGCGTGCCGAAGCGCGAATTTGCTGCAGAATTCCACGCAAATTCTCGGACGGCAGCTCACCATTGGAGAGCGAGATCAGGTGTTCGAGCCACTCCTTCTCGCTCACGTCCGCGCTGGGATCGGTTTCGAGGCGGTTGTGGATGTCACGCGACAAGCGCGCGCGTGCGTCGAGCCGCTGCACGATCTCTTCGTCCAGTTTGGCAATCTGCGTGCGCAGCTCCGTTACTTCGCGTTTGGCATCCATCGCAATTCCCGATCAAGTAGTGGAGGTTGAACCGGTGCTCGTCTTAGGAGCGTCGGTCTTGGTCTCCGTTTTCGTCTCGGTCTTGGTTTCGCTCTTCGTGTCGCCGCTGCTCGAGGAACCCGAGCTGTCGGAGAGTGAGCTACTGGTGCTCGAACCGCCGGAGGCTTTGCTCGAACCATAGCCATCGGCATACCAGCCGCCCCCTTTCAAAATGAAACCGGCACCACCGGAGACTTGGCGCTTCGCGTGCTCGGTGCCGCAGTTGGGACAGATCTTCAGTGGGGCTGCGCTGATGGCCTGCTCAGCCTCCCAGGCATGGCCGCAGGCGGTACAAACGTATTCGTAAGTCATCGAACCGGAACCTCTTCCGCTGCCAGATGTGTCGCTCCGCGCCAGATGTCAATCGAGCGATCTCCTGAGTCTTTCTCGCGCGGGACGGTCTCGCAAGCCAATCGGCGGCCGGTACCACGGCTTGGGCCGAGGGAGCGGCCCGTCAGCCGATGGCCCTCAAGTAGCGAGGGCTGCGACAAAAGTAGCAGACGCCGGAAGATCAGGCTTGTATGCATCCGTTCAGGGGCGTAGATCCGCTAGACGCGACGTGACCATACATGCAGTGACGTTGCTCGTGGGGCCGCTTGCGGTCCCCACCTTGGCGGCCTTGAGCTGTCGAGGTGTCTCGCCCTGGAGCGACAAAGCTCACGGGCGTCCGGCCTGCTATAAAGCCTATCTCGATCGGCTGAGGGAAAGTTCTCGAAAATGCACATAAAGAAGTTGGAGATCACGGGCTTCAAGTCCTTCGTGGACCGCACGGTGATCCACTTCGACCACGACGTGGTCGGCATTGTCGGCCCCAACGGCTGCGGCAAGTCGAACATCGTCGATGCCATCCGCTGGGTTTTGGGCGAACAGAGCGCCAAGCACCTCCGCGGCCGCGCCATGGAGGACGTGATCTTCAATGGCTCGGAGTCGCGCGGCCCGAACGGGCTCGCGGAGGTCACTCTCACTTTCGACAACACCAACCCCGAGTACGCACAGAGCCTCCCCATCGAGTACCGCGACTACCCGGAGATCGCCGTCACGCGCCGGCTGTATCGCGATGGGACGAGCGAGTACTTATTGAACCGCACGCAGGTGCGCTTGCGCGACATCACCGAGCTCTTCCTCGGCACGGGTGTCGGCACCAAGGCCTACTCGATCGTCGAGCAAGGCCGCATCGGGCAAATCGTCAGCGCGCGTCCGGAAGATCGCCGCATGTTCTTGGAGGAGGCAGCGGGCGTCACCAAGTACAAGCAGCGTCGGAAGCAAGCCGAACGCAAGATGGAGCTGACGCGCCAGAATCTGCTGCGCATCAACGACATCGTTTCCGAGATCGATCGCTCGCGAGCTTCGCTCAAACGGCAGGTCGCCAAGGCCGAACGTTTCATCGAGTATCGCAAGGAGCTGGACGACCTCGTCCTGCACGACGCTTCGCATCGGCTGCTCGAGCTGATCGTCACCGAACGCGTCGAAAGTGACGGCTTTTCGGCTGCGAATGAGCGATCCCAAGGAGCGCGCGCCAGCCTGCGGGATTCCGATGTCTTGCTCGACGCCGCCCGTGAAGAAGCGCTCGCAATCGAGATCCGTGCCGACGAGACCTCGCGCCGCGCGTTCGAAGCCGACAACGAGGTCAGCTCGCTGTTGGCCGACCTCGAGCGTTCGCGCGATCGCCTGACGCACCTGAGTGAACGACTCGATGCGGTGCAGACCGAGCTCGAGATCAAC
>DATHOI010000373.1:0-7342 GCA_035485095.1 Polyangiaceae bacterium
GATCGCGGCCGACGCCCGCCTGATTCCTGCTGACAAACTCAAGGCGGAGTCGGGCTCGCCGTTTCATGGCGTGGATATCAAGCAGGTCGGTTTGCCTGTCGCCTTCGCGCACAAGGACGGCACCACGTTCTTCGACTTTGGCAGCGGAGCGCCGACGCGTGCTGCGGCGCTCGCCGGGCGCGAGTTCGTCGCGCTCAGCGGCAACATCAAGGAATACGGCGGTGAGCGCTACGTGCAAGCGAGGAGCGGACAGTGGCTGAAGAGCGCTGAGCTCAGCACGGCTGCCAAAGCGAGCAAACTGCCGGCGTGGGCGAGTCGCAAGGCAAAATGGATCGACATTTCGATCGTCAACCAGACGCTCGTGCTCTGGGAGGGTGACGTCCCCGTGTTTGCGACGCTCGTTTCAACCGGGCGCGACGGCATGGGTGACCCGCAAAAAACACTCAGTACACCGATGGGCACCTTCCGCGTCTACCAAAAGCACGTCACGACTACGATGGACTCGAGCGTCGCGGACCACGAATTCGAGCTACGTGACGTGCCGTGGGTGATGTACTTCAAGGGCGGCTACGCGTTGCACGCAGCGTATTGGCACGACGATTTTGGTCACGTCCGCTCGCACGGTTGCGTGAACATGTCACCGATCGACGCGCGCCGCGCTTTCATGTGGTCCGCGCCAGACGTGCCGGAACATTGGCACGCGGCGTACACGACGGACGCGCTCGAACAGGGCACGATCGTCTACATTCATCCATAGCGGGAGTGCGCGCCGCGCGCGTTACTCGATCGAGAAGCTCTTCGAAACGGTGACGGGGTCACCGGCGAAGGGCGGCACTTTTGCCGAGCGGAAGATGCGCGCCACGCAGCCGCCGACGTCGGTGCCGGCGAAGGCGCCCGTGACGGTGGAGTTCGTGGCTCGGCCGCTAGGTGCAAACGTGACCGAGGCTTTGCCTCCGCCTGTCGGCCCGTCTGGCTTCTTGCAACTCGCCGCGTTGGCAGCCGCTGCACCGAGCGCGGCGATGGCTGCGCTCTTGTCGAAGTCCGCGCCGGCCGCGGGTGCCGGTGCGCTGTCGGGCTTCTTCGCTTCAGCGGGTTTGTCGGCGGGTTTGTTGGTGGTTCCGGGTGCGCCAGGTGTTGCCGGCGCAGCGGTTGCCGGCGCAGTCGTGGACGTCGCAGGCTTTGCCGTCGTCGCGGCCGCGGCGCTCCCCGCACCGGGAGCGGCGGCGCTCGTTGCTGGCGCAGCACTCGCCGTTTCCGGAGCGGCGGCTGCTGTTTCCGGAGCCGCTGCCGGCGTTGCGGCTGCGGCGGCGGTCGCCTTCGTGTCCGCCGTCGCGCCATCGGCAGGCTTCTCGGGTGCAGGCTTCTTCGAGATGAACATGAACGCCAGCCCGGCTGCCGCCGCGATGCCAACGACGCTTGCGATCACCAGCGCGCTGCCCTTCTTCTTTCCGGGCGCAGCGTTGGGTACTTCAACGGGGTCACTCGGGCGCACCGGTGCCGGTTCTGGCGCTGCCGGTTTGGTGAAGTCCGGAGCAGCCAGGGCAGCGAGGCCGCCCCCGCCGACATTCATCAACGAATCTGGCGCGGCGTCACCGAACAGAGCTGCCGTCGCTTGTTTTTCCTTTTCCTTGTCCTGCGCCTTCTTCTGACCAGCCTTGGCGTCTGGCTTGGTCAGAGCGTCCAAGGAGAACAGCACGGAGCTCTCGTTGCGCGCGCCGGTCATCTTGTGCGCGGGCTCCTCCGCCGCGCCGAAATCCAAGGAGACATCTGCTTCACTGCCGGCGTTCGCGACGCTGCCGAACAGATCCACTTCGGGGCGTTTTTCGGCGCGGCGAGCCGCGCTCGGTTTGGGCGCCGCAGCGGGTTTGATTTCGGCGCTCGACTGACGCGCCGCTGCTGCGGGCTTAATTTCAGCTGACGATTGACGGATGGCTGCCGGCGCGGGCTTGATTTCAGGCGTCGATTGACGTGCTGCCGAGACGGCTGGGGCTGCGGGCGACTTTGCGGGCGCGCGCTGTTCGGTTTCGGCTGGAGCGACGCTCGACACCACTGTCTTGTCGTCGAACGGCGAGCGTCCGACGACGGTCGGCTCGTCATCGCTCGAGCTTGAAAGGGCGAAGCTCGGCGCGCGGCGCGCGACGCCGCGCTGCTTCAGCACTGCTGCGATCTCGGGCACGTCGAAGGGCGAAAGCCAATCGGCCATGCCGTCTTTCCAGACCAGCGTCTCGTCGTCGATCTTTCGGTTCGCGTACAGATCCGCGACTCCAGAAGTGCTGTGCTGCTCCTGACGTTCATCGATGAATCCGACGAGCCAGGTGCTTTCAGTGCTTGCTGCCTGAGTCGGTGCTGAAGCCGTTGCCGACACCGCAAGCGCAACGGCTGCTGTCGCAGGCGCACCTGGTGCGGTAGCGGCAGGTGAGCGCGTGACGGCCGGGCTTGGCGCGGGCGCTTCGACTGCGGGCTCGGCTTGCGGCAGTACGCTTTGGCTAGCGCCCAGCGCACTGCCGTCGACCACGATGTTGGTCCCGCAGTGCTTGCAAGTGATGCGGACTTTTTTGCCGCGAACCTTCTCGTCCGGAACCGAATATTTCGCCGGACACCCAGTGCACGTCACATTCATCGATCAAGTCCAACGCCCGCGCATGCGGAAGCTCAGAAAACCCAAATTGCAGAGGTACCATGGCTTTTTCAGCTTGCCTACGGGGTTTTTCGGTCCCCGCCCGCGGCTCGGGCGTCATTGACCCGCGGCTCGCGCTCGTTTTTTGCGCGCTCGCCCGTTCGCCGGGTTCACGCTGCCCGATCGGCCTTCCAAGAGCGCAAAACTCGAGACTACAGTCCGCGCGGCGATGACTCAGCACGGACCGGCGAGCGGGCAAGGGGGGCAGGGGGGAGCCGCCCGACCGGATGCGTCGAAATGGTTCAGCGATACCTACCTCAGCGTGGATGTGCGCTGGCTGGGGGTCTTTCGCATCCTCTACGGCGTGCTGCTGATCGTCGACCTGCTGCGCCGCTGGGTCGGAGCGCGCTTCTACTACACGAACGACGGCGTCCTACCGAACCACTTCGTTCTTTTTAGGCCAGGTTGGCGCAATCTATTTTCGGTCTTCTTCGCGTTCTCCACTCCAAGTGAGGTGAACGTCGCGTTCACGCTCTCCTTGGTTGCGTTCGTCGTCTTCACGTTGGGCTACAGGACCAAGCTGTTTCACGCGCTGTCGCTCTTGGCGATCACGAGCCTGAACGCGCGCAACTTGTTCGTCGAAAACGGCGGGACGATCGTCGTCAACATCCTGGGTATGTGGACATTGTTCCTGCCCTTGGGTCGGCGCTTCTCGATCGACGCGCTACTCGAGTCTCTACGTAGACGGCGCGAGGAAACGGCCGTCGAGCTCAATGATCGCACGCGGCCGGCGATTCCGCGTACGCCCTACGCATCGCTCGCGGTGCTCGCCCTGCTGCTGCAGTGGAGCGTCATCTACTTCTTCAACTTCGTGCACAAGAGCGGCGTGGGTTGGCGCAACGGCACGGCCATCTATTGGTTCTTGGAGCAGAACCGGATCGTGACGTGGTTTGGCGTTTGGGCGCGCAATCACCTGCCGATCGCCGTGTTCCGAGTCATGACCCGCGGCGCCGTGGCCACCGAAGCCACGCTGTCGCTCGTGATGTTGGTCCCGTTCGCGCGTGAAAATATGCGACGGCTTGGCCTCGTTTTGGCCCTGGGGCTGCACGGCGCCATCGCGGCGATGTCGCGGCTCGGTCCGTTCTCGTACGTGATGGTGATTCAGTTCGTGATTCACCTGAGCGCGACGGACTTCGAGATCGTGTCACGATGGTTTGCTCGACCCAGCCGGGCACGCACCGTCATCTACGATACCGATTGCGGAATTTGTCTGTTTCTGTGTCGGCTTCTCAAGCGGTTGGATCCGTTCGAGCGGCTGACCTTCGTCGGTAACGACGAGCGTGACAGAATTCCCGAGCAGGTCGACGCGGAGCTACTCGAACGCACGTTACTCGTGCTCATGCCAGATGGTCGGATCGAGCGCGAGGGCCGCGCCGTGTTCGAGCTTGCGCGCGCGTTGCCCTTTGGTGTCGTTGGGACGTTCTGGCTCGTGCTGCCTGGGCTCTCGAGCTTGGGCAATGCGCTGTATCGGAAGGTTGCTCGGAACCGCACCCGGATCTCCGCCTGGTTCGGCCTGGCGCAATGCGGCGTCCCGCGCGGCGAAACTTCAGCGGACGACGGCGATCCGCGAGTGCTCTCGGACAAGACGTTCCGCAGTGACTGGGCGTCTGCCCTCAGCATTCCTCGCGAAGGCTTCGTGGCGTTGCTCGTGATCGTGCTCGGTACGGAGGCGTGCGTAGACAACCCTTGGGCGAACAAGCGAGTGCACGTGAAGCGCCCGGAATGGATGCAAACGATTGTCGAGGTCCCCCGCATTTTTCAGGGCTGGGGCATGTTCGCGCCCGAGCCCCCCTACGACGACGGTCACTTGGTCGTGGACGGTCGCACGGAGGACGGCCGCAAGCTCGATCCGTTTACGGGGCACGAGCCCGTGCTCGATCCGTACTCCGCGACCGGTTGGGGTGACGATCAGCTCTGGTGCGACTACACGAATCACCTTCGTTGGCCGAACAACGCGCCGAGCCGTGTCTTTCTGCGAGATTACCTGACGCACTGGCATGAGTACGTCGACCGACCTCGAGACAAGCTGGCAAGCTTTGACGTTTGGTGGGTACAGAACAAGTCGCCGCAGCCAGGGCAGACCCGTGGCGAGCCCTTACCGCCCGAGAAGCTGACCAGCTTTGGCACGGTGCGCGACTCACTCGCTAAGCCGTGGTTGGCGCCGGCCGGCTTCGTCCCCGCACCGACTGAGCATCACGGACCCGCGGTCGGGAGACCGCACGGATGAGTGAGCGACCCGACTCGAAAGCCGCCGGGAAGCATGCCGGTTTGCGTTGGCTGAGCACGCGGTACGCGAGCGCAGACCCGCGCTCACTCGGTCTGTTTCGCATCGCGCTTGGCGCGCTTTTGTTCGTCGACGCGGCGCGCCGCTATCCGGATATCGATGCGCATTACGCGAATACGGGCTGGCTCCCCAATCACTTCATGCTTTTTCGCCCCATGAGCGAGCATCTGTTCTCGCTCTACCTCACGTGTAGCAGTCCGGGGCAGGTGAAGGTTTTGCTGGCGTTGCAACTGTTGGTCGACGCGCTGCTGATTCTTGGCTTTCGCACCCGCATCATGCAGGTGCTTGCTGCCGTAATGCTCGCTAGTCTGAATAGCCGCAACGTCATGATCGAGAACGGGGGCTGGGTGGTCCTCACGCTGCTCGCGGTTTGGTCGATGTTCCTGCCTCTAGGGCGGCGCTTCAGCATTGACGCCGTAGCGCGGTCGCTGCGCGAAAAAAGACAGACGACGCTCGAAGATTTGAACCGACCCCTAACGCGCGTAGCAGAGCCCATTGTGTCATTTGCCGTATTGGCGCTCGTGCTGCAATGGTTCGTGATCTACGCGTTCAACGCGCTTCAGAAAAATGGTGCGCCGTGGCGTGATGGCACAGCCGTGTACTACGCCCTGCATCAACATGGCATGCTCACCACGTTGGGAGCTTGGCTCGGTGGCTCGCTTTCTCTCTCGGCGATTCGCTTGCTCAGCTTTGGCGCGCTCGTCATCGAGACTTGTGTCGCAATCCTGCTCGTCGTGCCGATAAGGCCGCCGCTTGCACGCATGCTGGCCTGGGGTTTGGTGTGCGTTCTGCATCTTTCTATCGCCGCCGTCTTGCACTTGGGCACGTTCTCTTGGGCGATGGTCGTGATGTTTTTTGCGCTCATCCCGCGCGAAGCCTGGCAGGCACTGCGGGAGAGGCTACGCGCGCGGCGTCCCGAGCGCGAGCTGCGGGTCGACGAAACGAGCCCGCTTGCGCTCGCCGCTTGCCGCGTGATCAAGCAGTTCGACGTGCTCGACAGAATTCACTTCGACGCGGCTGCCGGAGAGGACATCGGTCGCTTCGTGGCGGTCGAGCCCATGACCCAACGCCGCGCTCGCGGTCTGAAGGGGCTATTTTCATTGGCGGAGGCGCTGCCGTTCGGTCGCGCTAGTGTCGCGTGGCTACATCTGCCGGGCCTCTCGAAGCTAGTCAAAAGGGCGATTCGTCGCGCTGAACGCAGCCCGGAGTACTATGCCGCGTACTTCGAACTGACAGCGCCGCCTGTATCGGAGGACTCGGCGCCAAGCCCGGCTCGCGAGTTCTTGCGTCGCGGCTGGTCGCGGCTCGGTGAAGGTGCCGTGGTCCTGCTGTTGGTTTGCTGCGGCAGCCAAGTGTTGATTGAGAATCAAGCGGTCCCGCTCTGGCTGAAGCCGAATCACCGCCCAGCTTGGATGTCAGCGGTCGTCGTGTATCCGCGCTTGTTTCAGGGATGGAGCATGTTTGCTCCGAGTCCTCCCTTGGACGACGTAGCCGTCGTGGTCGATGGCCGCACCAAGGACGGCCGGCACTTCGATCCGCTGACGGGGAGCGCGCCTTCCTTCGACGTCGCTGTGCGCCCGCAGTTCAGGAACTGCGAGTGGTACTACTTCGAGCGCCGTTTGAGTGAGGACCGCTTCAAGCCTTACCTAGGCGGCGTGCGTGATTTCTTGAAGAATCACCACGAGATCACCGGGCGGCCGCAAGATGCCCTGGTCGCATTCGACGTCTGGTCCGTGTCTGAGGCCATCACGCTGCCCGGCGCGCCCAGAGCTCTGCCCGTAAAGAGCAAGATCCTGTCCTTCGGAGTCGTGCGAGACTGACGCATGTCCGTCGGTCACCTCCTGCATGCAGCGAGCGTCACGCTGCGCATCAGTGTGCCGACGATCATCCAGGCATTGCGGGGTACGCTGACTCCGGAGCTATGCGACGCGCGACTCGATTGGTGGTCGAAACAGCTCCTGACCAAGGCCGCGATCTCACTGCAGATCACGGGTGCCGAGCGAGCTCGGACCGGCGCGGCGTTCGTGGTGATGTCCAATCATCAGTCGCACTACGACATTCCAGTGCTCTACCAGAGTCTGCCGCTGCGCTTGCGCATGGTGGCGAAGTCGGAGCTATTTCGCATCCCGATCTGGGCTCAAGCCATGCGCGCCGCGGGCTTCGTCGAGCTGGATCGCGGCGCGCGTGAGCGCGCGATCCAAAGCCTGGAGCGAGCGAAGCAGGCTCTCGCCCAGCATACGAGTATCTGGATCGCACCTGAAGGGACGCGCAGTCGCGACGGAGCGCTCGGTCCTTTCAAGCTGGGCGGTTTTCATTTGGCCGCTGGCGCTGGCGCGCGCATTTTGCCCGTGACCATCTCGGGCACGCGTCGTGTATTGCCT